>WHUB01000600.1 GCA_009377395.1 Actinophytocola sp.
CGGCGGATCGTCCGCCACGCGCCGTCGCCCGACCGCGCCTCCAGGGTGGCCGACGTGTTCGGCGCCATCAGCGGCTCACCTCCTCATCGTCCCTGCTGTCTGGTCGAGCTCCGGCACTCCGCTGGCGCTCCGTACCGGCACTCTCCAAACTGGCCAACGCCCGCTCGGCCGCGTCCCGCTCGTAAGCGGTGATCAGGTCCCGGTATCCGGGCGACGTCTCGAGCAGCGCATCGTGCGAACCCCGCGCCGAAACCCGGCCGTCCGCCACGAACACCACTTCGTCGGCCAGCTCGATCGTCGCCCTCCGGTAGGCGACCACGACGACGGTGGACGGCCGTGCCGCGTCACGCAGCCCTGCAAGGATCCGCCGTTCCACTTCAGGGTCGACGGCGCTGGTGGCGTCGTCCAGGATCAGCAGCCGTGGCCGGCGGACCAGCGCCCGGGCAAGTGCGAGCCGCTGACGCTGCCCACCGGAGAGCGTGGTGCCTCGCTCGCCGATTCGCGCGTCCA
>WHUB01000601.1 GCA_009377395.1 Actinophytocola sp.
TAGTGGCCGTTCGCGTTTCGATGCTGGTGCGCTCGCCGACCATCATCGCCGGACAGAACGACAGCGGCAAGAACTACGACCTCGATGGCGACGGCGCAGCAGACTTCAATTGCAGCGACGCGGCCGTGCTCGCCGTCGACCCGCTGGCTTGCAGCTACAAGCGCGCCCTCTTCAGCCAGCTCATCCAGGTCCGCAACGTCGCGTTTCGCAGGGGAGCCTAGCTCATGACAACCCGTTCTTCAGTGCATGCAAGCGCAGCGTCACGTCGAGGAAAGCCGTCTCCGTCTGCACGGCGCGAGCGCGGCGCCGTTCTCATCGTCGGCCTGGTGATGCTTGCCGTCATGACGCTCCTGGTCGTATCGATGATAAAGACCTCCGTGGTCGAGCTGAAGATCGGCGGCGCGAACCAGATCGCGCAGCAGCACCAGACCAATGCGGAGGTGATGATCAACACCTTCATCAATGCCAACAACGGCCGGTTCGCGTCCAACTATCTGGCGTTGCCGGGA
>WHUB01000602.1 GCA_009377395.1 Actinophytocola sp.
CGGGCTCTTCAAGGGCACCAACCGCTGGGTGCGCCCCTTCAACGACGAGCAAGTCTGATCCGCACGCACCTCGAGGAGCTCGCGCAAAGTGGGCTCCTTCGGGGTTCTTGGGATTCAATGGTGATCGGATTGCCGACGGTTTTCTAGGAGGAGACATGAGCTTTGACGTCCTCGGCGACCTGAACTGGCTCGCCGTAATCGTCGCCACCTTCGCCTACTTTGCGCTCGGCGCGCTCTGGTACGCTCCGCCCGTCTTCGGCGACCTGTGGATGCGCTCCGGAGGCATTCAGGTGCCCGAGCAGCCACAAGCCGCTTTCTACATCATTCCCTTCCTCACCTGCCTCCTCGCCACCATCGCCGTCGGGATGCTGGCCGCTGCAACCGCTTCCGATACGGCCGGCGAGGGAATCGTGCTGGGACTCGTGACGGGTGTGGGGATCGCGCTGACCTCCCTGTTCGTAACGGGGTTTTTCGACCCTCAGAAGCCGCAACCCATGGTGTGGGTCGCG
>WHUB01000603.1 GCA_009377395.1 Actinophytocola sp.
GGAGGAACACCCAAAGAGCGTCCTTCTTCTTCGAGTACGCCGACATCGCGTAGACCGATCCGCCCTGGTGGGCAATGCCCGGTTTCTCCTCGAACCCCGCGTCGTCCGGCGGCCTGAGGGACTCCTCCTCGGGCGGCTCGGCTGGGTAGACCTTCTTCACCACCTTGGACTTCTCCGGCGTGTTGTACAGCGGGAAGAACTCTCCCCACGAGGTGTAGATGCCGCCCTTCCCCTGAGCGAACGCGTTGGCCTCACCGTCCCAGTCCCACGAGGTGGCGCCCGGTGGCATGTACTTCTTCAGCTGGGTGAGGTACTCGAGGGCCGCCAACCCCTGGTCGTCGTCGACGACACACCTGCCGTCGGCGTCGAACACCGACCCGCCGTGCGACCACAGCCACGCGGTCCAGTCGCACTCGAGGCTGTAGTGGCCGGACTTGAGCTGTCCCACCGTCCCGTACGTGTTCGGCGCCTTCTCGTCGTTGATCTGCTTGATCACGTCCAAATACT
>WHUB01000604.1 GCA_009377395.1 Actinophytocola sp.
GTGTAATCGTGCCGCTCGGCCGGTGACCGGAATGCCGCCGGCACGTTACGGTGCCCCAGGGACACGAACAGAGCACCGGGAGCGGCAACCGGACACGCCCGCCGACTCACGGGGCGGGTAGGCGCGCCGGGTGAGGCACGGGAGACAGCAGTGACGGAGTATCGCAGCGAGACGGTCTTCACCTGGGGCGGGGTGCCGCTGAAGTTCGGCATCGGCGCGGTGGACGAGATCGGCCACGACCTCGCGCAGCAGGGCGTCCACCGGGTGCTGGTCGTCACCGACCCGGGGCTCGCCGCATCGGGCGTGCCGCAACGCGTCGCCGGCGCCGCCAAGTCGGCCGGGCTGGAGGTAGAGGTCTACGACCGGGCGCACGTCGAGCCGACGGACAAGAGCGTCGCGGAGGCGGTCGAGTTCGCCAGGCAGTCGCAATGGGACGGCTTCATCGGCGTCGGCGGCGGCTCGGCCATCGACACGGCGAAGGTGGTCAACCTGCTGACCACCCACCCC
>WHUB01000605.1 GCA_009377395.1 Actinophytocola sp.
CCTTGCGTCGCAGCTCCTGCAGGCGAACGTCGAGCCGTAGGTCTACCCCGTTACGGCGCACCTCCTCCGCCACCAGGGCCGCGACGGGCGGGTCGAGGTTCGGCATCCCGAAGATCGTGGTCACGCCGCCGGCCGCCGCCTGCTCCGTGGTCGTCCTGATGTCCTCCTTGTGCTCGAACCCCGGCTCGCGGGTGTGCACGTGGACGTCGATCATGCCGGGCAGCACGAGCTTCTCCGTGGCATCCGCGACGCGCCCGGCGTCGTCGCCGGTGCCCGGCGCCACCAGCCCGGTGATGCGGCCGCCGTCCACGAGTACGTCGGTGCGAAGACGGCCGGCAGCCGTGACGACCGTGCCTCCCGCGATGCGTAGGTCGACTGTCATTGCTCAGGCACCTCCAGGATTTCCACCTGCTCCTTGCCGTCACCGCCGGTGGAGATGACGACGTGGGCAGGGCGTACGTAGGTGTCGAACCAGGCGACGATGCGGGGGGTGGTCTGCGTCCAGTA
>WHUB01000606.1 GCA_009377395.1 Actinophytocola sp.
GCCTGCAGGTCGGACAGCTGCCGGCGGGCCTTGGCCAGGGTCTGGTCGAACCCGCGGGTCTGACGCTGGTGGAAGGAGGTCGAGTGGGTGATCACCGCCCGGCGGGTGACCCCGAGTGCCTCCACGACGGTGTCGTGGGCGGTCACACCGTCGAACCGGTCGGGGGCGACCACGTCGAACTGGTCGTGGCCGATGGCGAGCAGGTCGGGATGGTCCGAGGGCGGCAGCGAGGTGACATAGCCCAGCCTGAGACCTTCGATGTGGGCGTGGTTGTCGGTGGAGTTCTGCCCGGAGTCATAGGTCACGCTCAACTCGGCCGGATCGCCGCCGAGAGCTTCCCATCGGCCAACGATCTCATCCAGCAGGCCGGTGAACTGGGTGGAGTCGTGCCGATTGCCCGGATAGGGGTGGGAGACGACCGGGACCGCGCCGTCGTGGGTGAGCACCAGCGCGAGGCCGACCAGACGCAGGTCGTGGCGTTTCTGCTTGGCCTTGCCGCGTTGGGC
>WHUB01000607.1 GCA_009377395.1 Actinophytocola sp.
CGAGGCTGCCTAATGACGAGCACTCACACTTGCTCACAAGAAGGCAACGGTATCACCACACCGGGTGCGCAGCAGCGCAGCCGGTCGTCCAGGCGGCGAAGGCAGGTCTCGCCGCGGTGGCTGCCTGGCTGCTCGCACGCCACGCGTTGTCGCTACCGCAGCCGTTCCTGGCGCCCTATGCCGCCGTGTTCCTGGTCGAGTCCACCGTGTACCGCTCGGTGTGGCTGTCGGTGCAGCAGGTCGGTGCGGTGGCGATCGGGGTGGCGCTTGCCGGACTGGCCGCGGTCACGATCCCGAGCACGTCGGTGGCGATCGGCGTGGTGACGGCGATCGGTCTCGTGATCGGCCGCTGGCGGGGGTTCGGCTCCAGCGGAATCTGGATCGGCATCACGGCGCTGTTCGTGCTCACCTACGGCACGGCAAGCGACCCGATGAGCCTGCTGTACCGGTTGGTCGAGATCGCGCTCGGCGCCGCGCTCGGGCTGGTGGTGAACGCGGTGCTGCT
>WHUB01000608.1:0-226 GCA_009377395.1 Actinophytocola sp.
CGAGGTGCCGGTGGGGCAGTTTCGCACCTGGGTGAAGTATGTGGACAAGGGGCAGTACCCGGACACTACGCGGGAGTTTGGGGTGATGCGGTGCAACCACTGCACCGACGCCCCGTGCATCACGGCCTGCCCCACCCAGTCCCTGTTCCGTCGCGACGACGGGATTGTGGATTTTGACTCGGACCGGTGTATCGGGTGTAAGGCGTGTATGCAGGCCTGCCCGTAT
>WHUB01000608.1:236-505 GCA_009377395.1 Actinophytocola sp.
GTCGATTTGGGTTGGCGATCTCGACGATCCCGACAGCGCAATCTCTCGGCTGGCGGCGACCCACGCCACGCAGATCCGGGCCCCGGAGCAGAACACCAGTCCGCAGGTGTTTTATCTGGGGGCTGACCGGGCGGTGCTGGACCCGCTGGAGGCCCCGGTGGGGGGCAGCTACCTGGGGGCGCAGCCGGACCAGTTGCGCCGTGAGACCGCGGCAGAGCTGCCGGGGGACAAGGTCACCGGGGCCACTACCACGCTGAACACCGCCCACC
>WHUB01000609.1 GCA_009377395.1 Actinophytocola sp.
GACCGCACCGCACACGTGACTGGCCAGGTAGAGCATGGCGAACTCGGGGCCGTTGAGCAGCTGGTAGACGACCACCTCGTCGGGCTGCAGGCCGGCGTCCGCCAGGCTGGCGGCGAGCCCGTCGACATCCGCGCCGAGCTGGCCGAACGTCCACGTCCTGTCGGTGATCGGGTCGTGCATCGCCGCAGCGCGGGCGTAGCGGTGCACGTTGCGCCGGAACCCGGCGAGGTAGGTGAAGTGGCTCTCGAAGACATCCCGAAAGGCGCTCGGGTCGTACCCGGCCATGCCGTGTTCTCCTTCCGCAGGTGGCAGCGGCCCGGCCGGCAGCGGCGAGCCGGCCGCTCGCGATGAGCATCCGGGTCGGCGGGTCTGCCCGCCCGTGCACACCTCCAGAGTAGATGAATGACAATTCATCTACTCTGAACCATCATTCAATTGGCCGCGCGTGTCAATACCCCAAGCGCAGTCGGTGTGTCATCAACCTCCGGCAAGCCAAGGAAGGAAC
>WHUB01000060.1:0-22602 GCA_009377395.1 Actinophytocola sp.
AAGGCGAGGCTGCCTAATGACGAGCACTCACACTTGCTCACAAGAAGGCAACGGTTGTAGGGGCCACGCTGGCGGCCTTGCGCTGCAACCGGCGGAAGGCCCGCTGAGCCTGGGACAGGCTCTTGGGTGCCGGGACTCGTGACACTTCGGTTCCGTCCGGGGCCGCTGCCACGAGGAGGTCCTTCACGCCGACATCGACACCTACCGCAGGAGCACCGACACGGGTGTGACCCGGTCGGATCTGCTGGCGTTGCACCAGGGTCTGGAAGGAGCAGTACCAGCGGCCCGCACTGTCACGGCTCACGGTCGCCGACAGCACCCGTGCGGTACGTGCCTCGATCCGGCGTGCGAGTCTCCGGGTGGACTCATGCGTCCTGATCGTACCCAGCCTCGGAAGGGTGAC
The DNA here is from genome assembly GCA_009377395.1 of Actinophytocola sp. Classification (GTDB taxonomy): domain Bacteria; phylum Actinomycetota; class Actinomycetes; order Mycobacteriales; family Pseudonocardiaceae; genus Haloechinothrix_A. The sequence goes on from WHUB01000060.1 coordinate 404, forward strand.
GTGGTGCCGGTCGGGCTCCAGCCGGATCGCCCCGGTGGTGAACCGCACCGACCGGGCCCGACCGGGAGGTCTTGAACCTTGGAAACCCGACCGACGCGCCGGCCCGTTGGCCCTTGCGGGACTTCGACCACGCCTCCAGCGCCCGGGCGAGGGAGTCCAGACCGGTGTTATACGCCTCCTTGGAGTTCACCGTCCACCACGGCGCATGTTCGTGCTTGCGCTGGTTCCACGTCCTGCGCAGCGCCGGCAGTGACCACCCCAACGCCGGGGTCAGGTCCGTCTCGGCGACGCCGTAGGATCGTTCGGCGGCCCGCTGATCCAGGGTGGCTCTCACCAGGGCGAGCATGTGGTTGTGGGCGAACGCGCAGCACCGGCATGCGACGCCAACGCCCGCTCCTGCTTCGGCGTGGGGTCGAGCGCGTACCGGTATGCCTGCGCCACCCAACCCTCGGGGACGTCAAACCGTGGCATCCGCGCTCTCCTGCTCACCCGGCTGGCGCTTGGTCGCGGTGAGCGCGCGCATCGCCCGATTCCGCGCACCCCGTCGCCCGTACAAGCGAGCACACATCGAGGTCAGCACCTCGATCATGTCCCGCACCAGGTCATCAGTGCTCTCCCCCGGATCGGAAACCACAATCCGGCGGCCGTGCGCCGACAGGGCCGCTTCGAGGTGCTCGACCCCGAATCTGGCCAGCCGGTCACGGTGCTCCACGACAACCACCGCCGCAGACGGATCCGACAAGATCCGCCGAAGTCTCGGACGCTTCCCGTTCAGCCCAGACCCGACCTCGGTGACCACCTCACCGACCACGTGTCCGTTCGAGGTGGCCCAATCGGTGAGCCGGGCGACCTGCCGGTCCAGGTCCGCACGCTGATCGTGGGCCGACACCCGGGCATACACCACGACCCTGCCCGAGGCATCGGTGCCGGCAGCGTCGACCCAGATCGTCCCCGACTCCAGTCGCCGGGCAGGCACCGGCATCCGGTCCTCACGGAACCACCGATACGCCGTCTGCGGATGAACCCCGTTCGTCCGCGCCCACTCAGCCAACTTCACAACACGCATGTAAACACAAATTCGATCACGTTTACTCGCGAAACGCCGAACAGCTCACAACCCCCTGGGGCCGGGTAGGGCTGTGATCCTGCCACCTTAGACGGGGTGTCCGACAGTCTGGGTTCTAAGTTCAGCGCAAGTTCGGCATGGGGACGGCGAACGCGCGGTCGCTGATCTCACCGAGCGTCGCATCGCCGTCGTCCGGGCCGGGCTCGTCGAGCCAGACCGTGCGCACCAGCCGCAGCCGTCCGTCCGCCTCGGCGCTGCGGTACGTGCCCACGCCGTAGCCGGTGGTGTCCGGCCAGGCATCGCGCGTCGTTGCCAGGTCGATCGCCCAGCCGGTGCCGGGCGTGCTGACCAGCTTTTCGAGCTTGCTGGCCTGCCGGGGCGACTCGAGCTCGAACTCCGCGACGCTGACGGCGGCGTGACGGCCGGCGACGCTGGTCAGATAGCTGCCGAGGTGCACGCCCGCGCAGTCGGCCTTCGACACCGCAGTGTGCAGATCACCGTATGTCGTGGACTCGCAGTCCCGGATCGTGTCGGCCGCTACGACCTCGAAGTCGAGTCCGTCGACCTGGTGGATGACGAGATCAGGCATCGGTTGCGAAGACACGGCGCGGGCGGGGGCGTCGCTCGCTCCCGCCGTGGCCACCGCGACCACGGCGATCAGGCCGACCACGAGCAAAAAGACCACGGCGATCGGCAGCGGCCGCAGCAGCGCCGGGCGTCCCCGCCTGCTGTTCGCCTGCTGCGTCGGGGACGGCGCGGGCGGCACCGGAGCGGGGCCGGGACCGGTGCGAGCGGTGGTGGCGGTGCGCGGGAAGCCTTCCGCCGCCAGCGTGTCGTCCGGCTGGATCGGCGTCGCAGGATCGACGGCGCGGAGCACGGCGCGCGCCTGCTCCGCCGAGCACGTCGGCCCACTCGGCGGCGTCAGCGTCGCGATGGCGTCCGTGAGCGCGGTGATCGTCGGGTGGAGCACCCGCACCGGCTGGCCGAGGTCGTCGTGGCTCGGCACCACCGCGTCGACGAACGGCCCGACGGCGAGCACCGTCGCGATCGGCACCGTGAGCCTGGCCTCCTCGGCGATCCGGTGCGCGAGGTGCTGGGACGCCGCCAGCCCGTGAGCACCGGGATTGACCGCGTCGCCGCTGCCGACCAGCGGCCAGTTGTCCGCCTTCCACTGGCCGTGCAGCGGCGCGTCGAGCCGCATGGTCGGACCGGGCAGCTCAACTCCGACGATCAGCAGCACGCCGTGGGGCATGACGACGACGGCGTCGAAAGGGCGGCCGAACCCGTGCGGCGTCACGTTCATCAGGGCGATGCCGCCGATGGTGTGGTCACCTCTGCCCAGCCCGCGCAGGCTCGCGCTGACGTCCGCGGCGAGGAGCGAGGCCGCTGCTCCGGTGCCGATCAGCCGCATGCCGGCAGCCTCCACCACTGCTGAGACGGCGACGCTGGGTTCGGCACGATGCTCCGCTTCGGTGTCACGCGCACAGACTATCCAGTCGCGGCGCCGAGCTGGTTCGGGTTGGGTTGATTTCGGAGCGTGACCAAATCAGCACGATTGGACCGTATTGAGTGACATAGGTCACGAACAAAATTCAAGGCTACTCAGGCGTCATTATTTTCCGTACGTCGGCTCCCCCTAAGTAAGACCAAATGACGGTCGCCCGAATGGGTGAGTACGACGAGGAGGTCCTGATGGCCGATCGCTCACGGTGGCGTCGGAAGCTGACGGTGGTCGCTGCCGCCGTACTCGCGGTACCCATGGTGGGTGGCGCGGGCGCTTCCGCACAAGAAAGTGACGCCTCACTGGCGCCGGTGTCCGATTCTCTCAGCGGGCTGCTCGGCACGCTGTCCGGTGGTTCGCAGGTGACCGCGCTGGTGCACGGCACCAGTCTCGCCGCGGCCGACCAGGCGGTGTCCGAGGCCGGCATGACCAAGATCGGCAGCCTCGACGAGATCGGCGTCGTCACGGTGACGGGCACCATCGACCAGCTGCGCGAGGTGCGCGAGGCCGACGGGGTGAGCTACGTCGAGAACAACGACAAGATCAAGATGTTCGCCTCGTCGGGCACGGTCGCCACCCGCAGCCTCGAGGCCCAGACCACGCGCACCGGCCCGACCGGTGACAGCCTCGACGGCTCCGGAACGTCGGTGGCCATCATCGACACCGGCATCGACCCGAGCCACCCCGCGTTCGCCGCCAAGGACGGCTCCAGCCGGGTGGTACGCAACATGAAGAGCCTCTGCACCTCCGACCAGGACAACGGCTGCATCGTCGACGCTGGCCCGCTCGACACCGACACGCTCTCGCTCGGTGGTCACGGCACCCACGTCGCGGGAATCGCGGCCGGCTCGCCGTACCAGCTCCCCGACATCGACGTGGGCGGCTCGGCTCCCGGCGCCAACGTGGTGTCGCTGTCCACCGGCGCGGGGCTGTTCATCATGGGCGCCAACGCTGCGATGGAATGGGTGCTCGAAAACCACGAGCACCCCTGCGGCCCCGATGTCTCGGTCCAGGAATGCCCGCCGATCAAGGTGATCAACAACTCCTACGGCCCGAGCGGCGGTGGCGAGTTCGACCCGAAGTCGGCGACCGTCAAGCTGCAGCGCGCGCTCGCCAAGGAAGGCGTCATGACGGTGTGGGCCAACGGCAACGACGGTGGCGACGGTTCGAAGAACCTCTCCAACCCGCCGGGGCAGGACCCGACGCCGGGCATCATCTCCGTCGCGTCGTACTTCGACGAGGGCACCGGCACCAGGGACGGCAAGGTCTCCGACTTCTCCTCACGGGGCGCGGCCGAAGACCCGTCCAGCTGGCCGGACATCTCCGCTCCCGGGCAGGAGATCGTGTCGGCCTGCCGCCCCTACCTGGTGATCTGCAGCACCGGCGGCGAGCCGCACAACGGTCCTGGCGCTCTCGACGTCGGCACCTACAACGTGATCAGCGGGACGTCGATGGCGGCCCCGCAGATCACCGGGATCGTGGCGCAGCTGTTCGAGGCCGACCCGACCGCCACCCCGGGTGAGATCGAGGCAGCCATCAAGGCGTCGGCGTACAAGTACACCGACGGCGCACCGTACGAGCAGGTCGGCGGCTACACGTCGAGCTACGACAAGGGTGCGGGGCTGGTCGACGTCGTCGGGGCGGTCGACTACCTCGAGTCGCACTAGGACGGACACGAACACCCATCCGGCTCACCGGGAGCCGCGGACACGATCGTGTGTCGCGGTTCCCGGTGAGCTTTCTTTCGTTGTGGCGGCTGGTGCTGATGATGCTCGATGGCATAATGTGTTGACGAGAAACGGAAAAGCGAGCCGTGCTCGGTGACTGAACTCCGGCGCTGCTGACGAGGTCGTAGGGGAAGATGCTCCTCGTCAATCCAGCACCGACAAGCGGAGGTCAGCAGTGAGCGCACGCGAGCTCAGCCGTGGCGTAGTGTATGTCCACTCGTCGCCAGCTGCGGTATGTCCGCACGTCGAGTGGGCTGTTTCCGGCGCTCTGGGGCAGCGGGCCGAAATGGAGTGGACCGCCCAACCGGCAGCGCCGGGTCAGTTGCGCGCGGAATGCGCGTGGAGTGCCGCACCGGGCACCGCGGGCAAGCTGGCCAGCGCCCTGAAGGCATGGCCGATGGTGCGGTTCGAGATCGCCGAGGAACCCAGTCCGGGCGTCGACGGCGAGCGGTTCTGCCACGCACCGGGGCTCGGCCTGTGGCGCGGTCGCACCAGCGCGAACGGCGACATCATCGTGGCCGAGGACCAGCTGCGGGCACTGGCCGGTGCCAGCCGGGCGGGGGAGCAGTTCGCGCACAAGATCGACGAGTTGCTCGGCGCGAGCTGGGACGAAGCGCTCGAACCGTTCCGGCACGCCGGGGACGGCGCGAGCGTCACCTGGTTGCACCAGGTCGGCTGACCATCCGCGCGACCTCTAAGCTGACCCCTGTGCGAGGGATGGTCAACATCAGCGTGAGCAGTCGCTGGCTGGCGCCGATCTTGATCGCCGTCGCCTCACTCGCTCTCGCCGGTGGACTGCTCGCGCGGGACTACTACCAGCAGGAGAGCGCCGCCGCCGTCGGGCCGGTGAGCCTGCCGACGACGACCTCGCTCTCGCCCGCGCAGCAGCCGGGCTCGCCGCTGGTCAAGCTCTCACCCGACGCGGCGCAGCATCCCCACGACGAGACGGTGCGGCGGCTGCTACAGGCGTACTTCGACGGGATCAACGGCCGCAACTACGAGCGGTGGAAGACGTCGGTGACCAGCGAGCGGGTGCGCGCCAAGACGCAGCAGCAGTGGCAGCGCGACTACCGCTCCACCCAGGACGGCAGCATCCTGGTGCACCGCATCGAGACCGCGCACGACGAGACCATGCGCGTGCTGCTGAGCTTCACCAGCACCCAGGCCATTCGCGACGCGCCGGTGACCCTGCCGCATCGCTGTATCCACTGGTGGCTCGCGCTGCCGATCGCGCTCGAACAGGGCCATTGGAAGATCGACACGGTGCCGCCGGGCACCGTGCCCGAGATGGCGGCCTGCTAAACAAAAGACGCCCCCGGCGCACCGGAGGCGTCCTTCGTCGTAGCGAGAACTATACCGCGGCGAAGGCCAGTGACACGTTGTGGCCGCCGAACCCGAACGAGTCGTTGATGGCGACGTCGAGGTCGACCTTGCGCGGCTCGCCGGTGACGACGTCGTGGCTGACGCCCGGGTCGATCTCGCTGAGGTTCTGCGTCGGCGGGATCAGCCCGTGGTACAGCGACAACACTGTCGCCACCGACTCCACCGCACCGGCCGCGCCCAGCAGGTGCCCCAGCGCGCCCTTCGGCGCGGTGAGCACCGGGTGCTCGCCGATCGCCTTGCGCACCGCGACGGTCTCGGTGACGTCGCCGACCGGGGTCGACGTCGCGTGCGCGTTGACGTGGCCGACCCGGGCCGGGTCGATGCCGCCGGTGCGCAGCGCCGCCGTCATCGCCCGCGCCTGGCCCGTTCCCTCCGGGTCGGGCGCGGTGATGTGGTAGGAGTCGGCGCTGGTGCCGATCCCGGCCAGCGAGGCGTAGATCCGGGCGCCGCGCGCCTTGGCGTACTCGGCCCGCTCGAGCACGACGATCCCGGCGCCCTCGCCGAGCACGAAGCCGTCCCGCTCGACGTCCCATGGCCGCGACGCCGCCGCCGGGTCGTCGTTGCGGGTGCTCATGGTGCGCGACTGCGCGAACCCGGCCATCGTGATCGCCGCGATGCACGCCTCGGCGCCACCCGCGACGACGACGTCCGCCTCACCGGTGCGCAGCATCCGCCACGCCATCGCGATCGCCTCGGCGCCCGACGCGCAGGCCGACACCGGGGCGTGCACGCCGGCCCGGGCCTTGAGCTCGAGGCCGATGTAGGCGGCCGGCCCGTTGGGCATCAGCATCGGCACCGTCAGCGGTGACACCTTGCGCAGCCCGCTGGTCTCCAGCAGGTCGTCCATGTTCAGCAGCGTGGTCGCACCACCGATGCCGGTGCCGACGACGACGCCGAGCCGCTCCGGGTCGACGTCGTCCTCACCGAAGCCCGCGTCCTGCCATGCCTGCCGCGCGGCGATCATGCCCACCTGCTCGGAGCGGTCGAGCCGCCGCGCCTCCACCCTCGGCAGCACCTCGGTAGGCTCGACGGCGAGCCGTGCGGCGATCTTGACCGGGAGTTCGAACCGTTCCACCCAGTCCTCGTCGAGCCGGGCGACCCCGCTGCGGCCGGTGAGCAGACCGTCCCAGGTGGACTCGACGTCCCCGCCGAGCGGCGTTGTCGCGCCGAGCCCGGTCACCACGACTTCGGCGTTACTCATGATCGTCCCTTCGAGTACGTCGGGCGCGCCGGTGAACCGTGCCGGCTCAGGAGTTCTTGGCGACGTAGGTGACGGCGTCACCAACCGTCTTGAGGTTCGCCAGCTCGTCGTCGGGGATCTTGACGCCGAACTTGTCCTCGGCCTGTACCGCGATCTCGACCATGGACAGTGAGTCGATGTCGAGGTCGTCGACGAACGACTTCTCCTTGGTCACCTCGTCCTGCGCGACCCCGGCGACCTCCTCGACGATCTCGGCGAGGCCGGCGACGATGTCCTGCTCGGTGAGCTGCTTGTCAGCCATCTGTGTCCTGTTTCCTTCCTTGGTTGCGCCCCGCGCGGGCCGGCGGGACGGGTGTGATCAGGGTGCGATGAAGACCTGTCCCGCGTAGGACAGCCCGGCACCGAACCCTACGGCCAGCACCACGTCGGCGCGCGAGACCCTGCCTGCCGCGCGCATGTGGTCGAGCGCCAGCGGGATGGACGCCGACGAGGTGTTGCCCGAGTACTTGATGTCGTCCGCCACCACCATGTCGTCCCGCGCGCCCTTCGCGCGCAGCCGCTTGGCGATGGCCTCGACGATGCGGAGGTTGGCCTGATGCGGGATGAGCACGTCGATGTCGGACGGCTGCAGCCCCGCGGCGGCGATGGCGTCGAGCGCGACCGGAGCGATCTTGGTGGTCGCCCAGCGGAACACCGACTGTCCTTCCTGGTGGATGTAGCGGTGGTCGCGCATGTAGATGGTGTCGACCAGGTCGCCCGCGCTGCCCCAGGCCACCGGCCCGATCTGCGGGGTGTCGGACGGCCCGACCACGGCGGCGCCCGCGCCGTCGGCGAAGATGATCGCGTTCGCCCGGTCGATCGGATCGACGACGTCGGTGAGCTTCTCCGCGCCGATGACCAGCACCCGTCCCGACGATCCGGCCTTGATCAGGTCGGACGCGACGCTGAGGCCGTAGCAGAACCCGGCGCAGGCCGCGTTGAGGTCGAACGCGCCCGCCGCCGTGACGCCGAGCCGGTCGGCCACCTGGCCGGCCGCGTTCGGGATCGGTGACGGCATGGTGCAGTTCGGCACGATCACCGTGTCCACATCGGACGGCTCGAGTCCGGCGTCGGCCAGTGCCCGCTTGCCCGCGGTGACGGCCATGTCGACCAGCAGCTCGTCCTTGTCGGCGAACCGGCGCTCGATGATGCCGACCCGGTCCCTGATCCACTGGTCGTTGGTGTCCATGACCTTCGAGAGGTCGTCGTTGGTGACGACCCGCTCCGGCTGAAAGCTCCCGATGCCCAGGATGCGGGTCGCGGCGACTCCGGTCGCCTGGCGCAGGCTCGTCACGATGCGGTGTCCTCGTCGTCGCTGGGGCCGAGCTTGGCAAGGTCGTCCGGGCTCTTGAGCGCGACCGCCGTGGTGACGGTGCCCTTGAGCTGCCGCCGCACCAGACCGGTGAGGGTGCCCGCGGGCGGGAGCTCAACGGTGCTCGTCGTGCCGAGCTTGGCCAGGGTGTCCATGGTGAGGTCCCAGCGTACGGGGCTGGTGATCTGGTTGACGAGACGTTCGAGGTAATCGGAACCGCTGTCGACCACCGCGCCGTCGTAGTTCGACAGCAGTGGCCGCGTCGGGTGCCGCATCGTGATGCTGTCGGCATAGCTCGCGAGCGCGTCCCGCGCCGGCGCCATGTATGCGGTGTGGAACGCGCCCGCGACCTGAAGCTCGCGCACCTTGGTGCCCGGCATCGGCTCGGCGACGATGCGCGCGATCGCGTCGGCGGCGCCGGAGGCGACGATCTGGCCCGCGCCGTTCTGGTTGGCGGCGTCGAGGCCGTTGTCGGCGAGCCAGGCCACGACCTCGTCCGGGTCGCCCATCATCACCGCGGCCATGCTGGTGTCGGCGAGCCCGCACGCCTTGGCCATCTCGGCGCCGCGCACGGCGGTCAGGGCGACCGCGTCGTCGGCGCTGAGCACACCCGCGATCGCGGCGGCCGCCAGCTCACCGACGGAGTGGCCCGCGACCGGCGCGTCGGCCGGTAGCGCGCCGCGCTGGTCGCCGGCGTCGAAGGCCAGCAGTGACAGCGCGACGATCAGCGGCTGGGTCACGGCGGTGTCGGTGATCTCGTCGGCGTCGGCGGTGGTGCCGAGCCGGTGCAGGTCGAGGCCGGTGCGTTCGGACCAGCGGGCGACGCGGTCGGCGGCGCCGTCGAGGTCGAGCCACGGCGTGAGCATGCCGGGGGACTGGGAGCCTTGTCCTGGAGCGAGCACAGCAAAGGTCACGTCACCAGGGAACACGGTCGGCGACCATTTCCGTGATGCCGCAGGGAACGAAGTAGCCCCGGTCCTTTTGTAGGAACACTCCAAACGTTGCGGGGAGATGAACCGTCTGTGGCGAAAGGCGTTGTCGAGTTCGTATAGCATTCCGCCGACATCGAGCGGTAGCTACCCGGCTGAGAGGTTGCTCACAGCCGATCGGCGTCACCAGCTGCCCCGCGACCGGCCCAGTCTGCCGACGACCAGTCCGATGCGCAGCACGAACGCGTCCCGTGGGTCCATCGGGTTGCGCCCGGTCAGTTCGGTGGCCCGCTTGAGCCGGTAGCGCACCGTGTTCGGGTGCACGAACAGCGAGCGTGCGCAGGCTTCGAGCACACCGCCCGCTTCGAGGTAGGCGGTCACGGTCTCTTCGATGGCGCCGCCCGCCTCGTCGAGCGGCCGCGCGATCTGTTCGATGAGCTGACGCTCGGCCGCCGCGTCGCCGGTCAGCGCGCGCTCCGGCAGCAGGTCCTGCGAGAGCACCGGGCGCGGCGCCGCCGACCAGCCGACCACGGCGCGCAGCGCCGACAGCGCCTCCGCCGTGCTCTCGTGCGCCTCGGCGATGCTGGTCACGGTGGGGCCCGCGACGACCGGGCCGTCGCCGAAGGACTCCGTGAGCGCGTCCAGCACCGCCTCGTCGCGGGCTGAGCCGGTCGTCGGCCCGCCGACGACGACGATCAGCCGGGAGCCCTGCACGCCGAGCATGACGGGCCGGTCGACGCGGGCCGCCCGCGCTCGGACGTCCTTGACCGCGATCGGCGGGTCCGCGAGCGGCGCGTTGCCCACGATGGCGGTGGCGGCGTCGGCGAGGTCCCAGCCGAGTGCCGAGGCGCGGGAGAGTAGCGACTCCTCGGCGTCGCCGCGCACGATGCCGTCTACGACGAGGGCCTCGAGCCGGGCGTCCCAGGCGCCGCGCGACTCCGCCGCGGTGGCGTAGGCGCTGGCCGCGGTGAAGGCGACCTCGCGGCCGTAGCGGACGGCGGCCTCGGCGAGCGCGGCGCGCTCGGTCTCGTTCGCGGCGAGCTTGGGCAGTTCCTGCTCGAAGACGTCGAGCGCGATCCTGATCAGCAGCACGGTGTGGCGCATGTTGATCCAGCGCGACAGCTCCTGCGGCGCGTTGCGGAAGGCGTCGGTCGTCGGCCGCTGCGAGGCGGCGGGATCGCGCAGCCACTCGATGAACCCGGCCGCCTCGACCTGGGTGATCAGCAGGATGCTGGCGCGCTGGTCGGCGGGCATCCGGGAGAACCACGGCAGCCGCTCGGCCATCGCGGCCACGCTCTTGGTCGCGAGTTCACCCGACGCGCGTTTGACCTTGCGCACCGTCCGTGCCGACAGCTCGCCCGCATGACGGGACTGCCACGTCGCGTCTGCGCTCATGGGGCAACACTAATCGACGTCGACTCACGGCGTCAGCGAGATCGGAAAAGCGTGCGAATCAGACATTGCCGCAGCGGAATTTCCCACACCATTCGGGGACAACCGCGCCGGAATTGATTGACTGCCGTATTCGTGCGGAGAAACCCGGGCGGCGGGTACGGCGCGCCGCCACGGGTTTCTCCGCATCCCCGGTCCCCACCGGCGGGATCCACTATGGACCCCACGATTCCTTGTACGCCACCGGGCTCACCCTTTCGTGTCGACGTTTCGAGTTGCCGTGGCCTGTGCATTGATTAGGGTCACGCCGAGACACTGACGTTTATGAAGACCGAGGAGGAGATTGAAGTGGATCAGCTCAAGGAGGGGTTGGGCGACGCGTGGAGTGCCATAGCCACGTTCGTTCCCAAGCTCTTCGCTTTCTTGATCATCCTGCTGATTGGGTGGCTGATCGCGAAGGCGGTTGCCAAGGGATTGACGGTGGTTCTGAACCGGCTCGGTTTCCCGAAGCTCATCGAGAAGACCGGCCTTTCGGGAATGCTCAGCCAATCCAAGGTTGACGCGACCGGAATTATCGTCAAACTCGCCTATTACTTCATTCTGCTGATCGCGCTGCAGCTCGCGTTCGGCACGTTCGGGCCGACCAACCCGGTGAGCGCGCTCCTCAACGACGTCATCGCGTTCCTGCCGCGCATAGTGATCGCGATCGTGCTGGTCATCGTCGCGGCGGCGGTCGGCAACGCGGTGCGGGGCCTGATCGGCAACGCGCTGGCAGGCCAGGGCGCGGGCAGGATGCTCGCCTCGATCGCCTACTACCTGATCCTGGCGTTCGGCATCATCGCCGCGCTGAACCAGATCCAGATCGCCACCACGGTGACCGGTCCGGTGCTGATCACGGTGCTCGCCACCGTCGGCGGCGTGATCGTCGTCGGCTTCGGCGGCGGTCTCATCAAGGCGACGTCGGAGCGCTGGCCGGGCTGGCTCGCCAGCCTGGAGGGGCAGTTCGGCACCGCTGGCAGCGCCGCCGGTCAGGCGAGCGAGCAGGCGACCAGCCAGGCTCGCACTCCCGCCGCTACGGGCGCACGCTCCAGCCAGGAGCCGCCGACCCCGCCGCACGGCAACCCCATGCCGTAACGGATCTCGGCCCACCCCGACCGCGGTGCCCGGTGACGGATTCCGTCGCCGGGCACCGTCGTGTCAGTGGCGCTTCGGCGGCGTCGGGACGAAGCCGCTGGTGGTGCGGACGTAGCCGGCGTAACCGGGGCGGCTGGACATCATCCGGCGCTCGGTCATCGGCTTGCCGGTGCCGCGTGCCAGCACCGCCGTCATCACCAGCGGCGAGACGACGGTGAGCAGCCCGATCCAGTGGTGGGCGGCGAACAGGAACAGTCCCCACCAGACACAGGCGTCGCCGAAGTAGTTCGGGTGCCGCGAGTACCGCCACAGACCGGTGTCGAGCACCCTGCCGGTGTTCGCCGGATCGCCGGTGAACCGGACGAGCTGCGCGTCGGCGACCGACTCGAACACGAACCCGGTCAGCCACACCAGCACGGCGAGCGCGTCGAGCACGCCGATGTCCGCCCTGAGGTGCGCCGCCGCCTGCAGTGGCAGCGAGACCAGCAGCATGATCGCGCCCTGGGCGAGATAGACGGCCCACAGCCGCGTCCCGGTGTAGCGCGGGTCCTCGCCCCGCTGCGTGTTGCGGTCGTGCAGGTGGATCGCGAGCCGCCCGCCCCACACGGCGGTGAGCGTCAGCACCAGCCACGCGCGAGCGTCCCCGGCGGACACCACGACGCTGACCGCCGCGATGACGACGAATCCCAGCCCCCACACGGTGTCGATGGTGTCGTGGCGCCGCCGGACGACGGTGACCACGAACGTCACGCCGAGCACCACGACGACGGCCGCGACCGACGCCGTCAGGTTGAGCAGCAGACCGTCGACGTTCACACGCCGACCCCGAAGCCACTGCGACCGTTCTCGTCCGGGCGCACCGCCAGGATCTGGTCGACACCCATCCGCTTCTCCTCGAACGCCAGCGCGCCGCCGGCCAGGTAGAGCCGCCACACCCGCGCGAACCGCTCGCCACTGTGCGCGACCACCTCGTCCCAGCGCCGCTCCAGCGTGTCCTGCCAGGCGCGCACCGTGTGCACATAGTGCTCCCGCAGCGCCTCGACGTCCCTGATCTCGAACCCGGCCCGCTCCAGGTGCGCCAGCGTCCCGGACAACGGCCGCATGGTCATGTCGGGCGCGATGTAGGACTCGATGAACGCGCCGCCGCCCGGGGCGGTATCGCCACGCGACATCTGCTGGAGCAGCAGCCTGCCGCGCGGTCGCAGCATCGCCAGCAGCGACTCGGCATAGCCGGGGTAGTTGTCCTCGCCGACGTGCTCGCCCATCTCGATCGAGGCCACCGCGTCGTACGAGCCTGCCTCGTCGGTGTCCGCCAGCTCCCGGTAGTCGCGGAGCTCGACCTCGACCAGGTGGTCGAGGCCACGCCGCTTCGCCCGCGCCCGCACGAACTCGGCCTGCTGCTCGGACAGCGTGATGCCGACCGCGTGCGCCTCGTAGCGGTCGGCGGCGCGCAGCAACAGCGAGCCCCAGCCGCAGCCGACGTCGAGCAGCCGCATTCCCTCGCGCAGGCCCAGCTTCTCGCAGATCAGGTCGAGCTTGTCGCGCTGCGCGTCGGCTAGCGTGACGCCGTCGTTCCAGTAGCCGCACGAGTAGGCCATGTGCTCGTCGAGTACCAGCTCGTAGAAGTCGTTGCCGTGGTCATAGTGGTGCGCGATCGCCGCCCGGTCCCGGAACCGGCTGTGCAGCCTGCCGTGCAGCCGCGCCTCCTCGGCAGGCGGCGCGGGCGGCGGGCCGAGCACGCCGCGCCGCAATGCGAATCCGAGGCCCGCCAGCAGCGTGCGCGGGCCGATCCGGCCAGCCCTGCCGCGGACGGCGGCGCCACCACGCCGCAGCGCCTCGGTGAGGTCGCCGTCGACGTCGAGATCCCCGCAGACATATGCCCGGGCCAAGCCCAGCTCGCCCGGCTGGAACAGCAACCGGCGCAACGCCTTTCGTGACCGCAGCACCGCCCGCGGGCCGTCGGCCGGTCCGGCGTGGCTGCCGTCCCACGCGGTGAGCCCGACCGGCAGCTCGATACCCATCCGGTCCGACAGCAGCCGTTCGATCTGGCTGGCGACACCCGTCATCGTTCTCCCTTCCTCACGGCTGGTTCGGAGCGGGTGACCGCCCGGATTGGACCCATCCGCACGCGCGCCGGTGCCGAATCCCCGATGTGACGCCGATGCGAGCGAGAGGACATCGATGAGTCGCCAGCGAGTCGCCGTGATCGGGGCCGGGGTCTCCGGGCTCACCGCCGCCTACCTGTTGCAGCGCCGCTACGACGTGCGGCTGTTCGAGGCCGACGACCGGCTCGGCGGGCACGCCCACACCCACGACGTCACCGCTGCGGACGGCGCCGAGCTCGCCGTCGACAGCGGCTTCATCGTGCACAACGAGCGCACCTACCCGAACCTGCTGCGGCTGTTCGGCGAGCTCGACGTCGCCACGCAGGACGCCGAGATGTCGATGAGCGTGCGCTGCGACGGCTGCGGGCTGGAGTACGCGGGCGGCAAGGGCGTCGGCGGGGTGACGGCGCAGCCCCGCGCGCTGCTGCGGCCGGCGTACCTGCGGATGCTTGCCGAGCTGCCCCGCTTCCATCGCGCCGCGCACCGGCTGCTCGCCGAGCCGGACGGCGACGACACCACGCTCGGCGAGTTCCTCGCCACCGGCGGCTACTCCCGTTACTTCGCCGACCACCTGCTGCTGCCGCTCGTCTCGGCGGTGTGGTCGGCCGACCTGCGCACCTGCCTGAGCTACCCGGCGCGCTACCTGTTCACCTTCCTCGACCACCACGGGATGCTGTCGGTCACCGGCGCGCCGCAGTGGCGCACCGTCACCGGCGGGTCGCGCGGCTACGTCGAGCGCGCGGTGAAGCAGCTCACCGCGGTGCGGACCTCGACCCCGATCCGCGCGGTGACCCGCCACAGCGGCGGCGTCGACGTCCACGACGAGGCGGGGGAGAGCCATCACGTCGACAAGGTGGTCGTCGCCACCCACGCCGATCAGGCGCTCGCGCTGCTCGGCGACGCCACCGACGACGAACGCCGCGTGCTCGGCGCGTTCGGCTACTCCCGCAACGAGACCTGGCTGCACCGCGACGACAGCGTGCTGCCGGCGGCCGGCAGGGCGCGGGCGTCGTGGAACTACCGCAAGCCCGGCTGCCACACCACCCCGGACCGGGTGCTGATCAGCTACGACCTGAACCGGCTGATGCGGCTGCCCACCGCGGACGCCCACGTGGTCTCACTCAACGCCGCCGGAGATGTCGACGAGCGCGCCGTGATCGCGCGGATGACCTACGAGCACCCGATCTACACCCCGGAGTCGGTGGCGGCGCAGTCCCGGCTGCCCGAGCTGACCACGGCGAGGACGACGTTCGCCGGGGCGTATCACGGCTGGGGCTTCCACGAGGACGGCTGCGCGTCCGGCGTGCGCGCCGCCGAGGCGTTCGGGGTGGCATGGCCGTGATGGCGCCCGCGCTGTACGAGGCGACGGTCGTGCACGTGCGGCGGCAGCCGCGCGTGAGGTCGTTCCGCCACCGGTTCTACCTGTGGCTGATCGACATCGACGCGCCGCCCGAGCTGCCCCGGCCGCTCCGGCCGTTCGCCCGGTTCCGCGCCGCCGACCATGGCGATGGCAGGGGCGCGACGATCCGGGCCGACCTAGACGCCTGGCTCGCCGAGCAGGGTGTCGACCTGCGTGGCGGGCGGGTGCTGATGCTCGCGTCGGCCCGGGTGGCCGGGTACGTGTTCAACCCGCTGAGCGTGTTCTGGTGCTACCGCGACGACGGGGACCTGGCCTGCGTCGTCGCCGAGGTGCACAACACCTACGGCGGCAGGCACCGCTACCTGCTGCACCCTGACGTGCGGGGCGACGCGACCGCCGAGAAGCGGTTCTACGTCTCGCCGTTCATCACCGTCACCGGCACATACCAGCTGCATGTGCCGGAACCGGGCAGTCGTCTCGACGTCGGCGTCGAGCTCGTCCAGCCGGACGGCCCGGTGCTGACCGCGGTGCTGCGCGGCCGGCGGCTGCCCGCGACGCGGCGGCAGCTGGTCCGGCTGTTGCTGCGCTATCCCCTTGCTCCGGTTGTCGTCTCGGCCGCCATCCGGCTGCGCGGGATCGCGCTGTGGCTGCGTGGCCTGCCGATCGTGCCCCGTGTGACCGATGAGGAGAACGTGACATGACCAGCGACATGACCGTCGACCGTGCCGTGGCGTGGCCGGGCGTTGCGACCCCGCCGCGCTCGCCGTTCCGGGCGTGGGTGGCCGAGCGGCTGTTCCGGCAGGCGGTGCGCACGTTGCCGGTGCGGGTGCTGCTGCCGGACGGCAGCCGGCTCGGCGCCGGGGGAATGGACACCCCGGTGATGCGGCTGCTGCGTCCCGCCGACTTCTTCCACCGGCTCGGCGTCGACGGCAAGGTCGGCTTCGGCGAGTCGTACATGGCGGGCGACTGGACCGCCGACGAGCTGGCCGAGCTGCTGACGCCGTTCGCGGCGCGGATGGCGACCCTGGTCCCGCCGAAGCTGCAACGGCTGCGGGGGCTGGTCGACCGGCGCCGGCCGGCGGCCGAGCGCAACGACATCGCCGGGGCACGCAGCAACATCGGCCGCCACTACGACCTGTCCAACGACCTGTTCGGCGCGTTCCTCGATGACACGATGACCTACTCGGCCGCGTGGTTCTCCCACGATGGGCAGAACCTGCGCGACGCGCAGTTGCGCAAGATCGACGGGATTCTCGACTACGTCGGGGTGCGCGCGGGAAGCGAGGTGCTCGAGATCGGCACCGGCTGGGGCGCACTGGCCGTCCGTGCTGCGCAGCGCGGCGCTCGCGTGACATCGGTGACCATCTCGGCCGAGCAGCGTGAGCTCGCCGAGCGCCGGATCGCCGCCGCCGGGATGGCGGATCGCGCGCGGGTGCTGCTGCGCGACTACCGGGAGGCCACCGGCAGCTACGACGCGATCGTGAGCGTCGAGATGCTGGAGGCGGTGGGGCTGGAGTACTGGCCGACGTTCTTCGCCTCGGCCGACCGGCTGCTACGGCCGGGCGGCCGGATGGGGCTACAGGTGATCACGATGCCGCACGACCGGATGCTGGCGACGAGCGAGTCCTACACCTGGATCCACAAGTACGTCTTCCCGGGCGGGATGCTGCCCTCGGTGCGGGCGATCGAGCAGGCGGTCGCGGGAAGCACCGGGCTGCGCATCACCGAGCGCCGCACCCTCGGGCAGGACTACGCCCACACGCTGCGGCTGTGGCGGGAGCGGTTCCTCGCAAACTGGGAGGAGATCGCGGGCTTCGGCTTCGACGAGACCTTCCGGGCGATGTGGGAGTTCTACCTGGCCTACAGCGAGGCCGGGTTCCGCTCGGCCTACCTCGACGACTGGCAGTTCTCGCTGGCCAAACCGGCATAGGCCGGGAGACCCGTCAGCGCGGTTGCCAGGCGTCCTCGTCGTCGGTCCGTTTCATGACCGGGTCCGCCAGCCGCCGCGCGGCGAGATCGGCGATGCTGACCTGCTCGAACACCTCGCGCAGACCGCTGCGGGCCGCGATCCAGACGAGTTGCAGCACGGACGCCGATTCGTTGTAGCTGACCGCCTCAGGGCGGAGCCCGTAGATGCTGACCAGCGGCCCGTCCACCGCCCTGATCACGTCCGCCACGGTCACGGTGGCCGGGTCGCGTGCCATCCGCCAGCCGCCTGCCTGGCCGCGCTGGCTGGCCACGATGCCCGCGCGGCGCAGGTCGGCCAGGATCGCCTGCAGGAAGCCGTGCGGGATGTCCTGCTGCCTGCCGATCTCCTCGGCGTTGACCGCCGCGCCGTCCGGGCGGCGGGCAAGCTCGATCAAGGCACGCAGGGCATAGTCCGACTTCGCTGACACGCGCATAGCCCAAATTCTGTCAGAAAGGTACAGATCGGGCCGCAGGGGTGTGTCGCGAGGCGGCCGCTACGGTGCCGTGTCCTGCTCCTGCCGCCGTGTCCCACCTTCCTGCAGTTGTGTCCTGCATTCCAGCCGCCGTGTCCCACGTTCCTGCCGCCGTGTTCTACGTCGAGTCGGCGACCCGATGCCCGGCAATGTGGAACACGCAGGCACGAGCGCAGGACACGACGTCCCCAACGTGGGACACGACGGCACAGGCGCAGGACACGACGGCTCAGCTGTTGAGCGCGAGGGTCATCACCGGCTGGGTGGTCGGCTGCTTGGAGCCGCCCTCGGGCTCGACCGTCACGCCGAGCACGTTGGCGCCCCGGATGGTGTCGGCGACCACCGGCGTGTCCCGGTCGGGCAGCAGACCCGCCGAGTGCGCGCCGTCCCGGCCGATGAGCCAGAGCTGGTATGTCTTGCCCTCGCCCGGCTCCGGCACCTGCTTCGGCAGAAAGGCGACCTTGCCGTGCCGGGGGGAGACGACGACGGTCGCCCGCATGTCGCCTGCCGTCGCCGCCATGATCTTGGTGTCCGGCGCGGAGATCATCTCGGCAACCGCCCCGTAGCGCGAGCCGATGTCGGCGAGCCGCTGCTCCGCCTCGGTCGCGTCCTCGCTGAGCTGGATCACCTGCGCGCCCAGCACGATCGCCGCGATGGCCGCTGCCGCCGCCACCAGCGACGTCGCCCGCAACGGCCAGCGACGGCCGCGCAGCGGGGTGACGTTGGTGTCCTCCGGCGGGAGCTGGCGCACCCGCCGGATCGCGGCCAGCACGTCGCGCCGCAGCGACTCGGGTGGCTCGGTCGCGACGGCCGAGCCGAGCCGGGCCGCCGTCTCCTGCATCTCGGCGACCTCCTTGCGGCAGGCCGCGCACTCGGCGAGGTGTTCCTCGAACGCGGCGCGCTCGGACTCCGACAGCGCGTGCAGTGCGTACGCGCCGGTCAAGGTGTGGATGTCGGCGCTCACCGGGTCACCCCCAAGCAGTCGCGCAGCCGGATGAGGCCGTCGCGGAGGCGAGTCTTGATCGTGCCGAGCGGGGTGTCGAGCAGCGTCGCCACCTCGCCGTAGGTGTAGCCCTGGTAGTAGGCGAGACCGACGGACTCACGCTGCAGCTCGGTCAGCGTGTCGAGACACTGACGCACCTGCCGCCGTTCGAACCGGCCCGCGACCTCGTCGGCGACGCTGTCGAACGGCCGGTCCTGCTGCCCGGCCGCCACCCGGGCCTCCCGGTCCATCGTGGACTGCGCGGACCGCACCCGGTCGACCGCCCTGCGGTGCGCGATGGTCATCGCCCACGCGGTGACGCTGCCCCGGTCCGACTGGAACCGGGACGCGGTGCGCCACAGCTCGACGAACACCTCCTGCGCCACCTCCTCCGACTGCGCCGGATCACGCATCACCCTGAGCACGAGACCGAACACCCGCTCGGCGAGCAGGTCGTACAGCTCGGTGAACGCCTGCTCGTCCCCTCGGGCGATCCGGCTCATCAGGTCCTGATGCCCTGGCTGGGCAACGGCACGCAGATCCGGATCTCCGGTATTCACGTGCTCAGGTGTCGCACCGTGCATCGCTTCTCCTCATGGCGGTCAGCTAGACGCAATCTATTCGGAGCGGAGCACGCCACCGGATTGGCGGCGACCATGCGTTCGAGTGAAACGCGGATGAGACCAATCCTGGCAGGTCGTCGCGTCGAATGCCGGGTATGACGACCAACGACCGCCCGAGTAGCGGTGCCCGCGTGCTGATCGGTGCCCTCGTCGGCATCGTCGCCGCAGGCGCTGGGCTCGCGATCGGCGAGCTGGCCGCCGGTTTCGTCAGCCCGGAGACGTCGCCGGTGCTCGCGGTCGGCTCGGCCGGCATCGATCTCGCGCCGACTCCGGTCAAGGAGTTCGCGATTCGCACCTTCGGCACCGCCGACAAGCTGGTGCTGGTCTCCGGGGTGCTTGTGGTGCTGGTGCTCGCCGCCGTGCTCGCCGGGATCCTGGCCAGGACGAAGCTCGCGCTCGGCAGCCTGCTGGTGGCCGGGCTCGGCCTCATCGGCCTGCTCGCCGCCGTGACCCGGCCCGGCGCGGCGCTCACCGACGGCGTGCCGTCGCTGCTGGCGGGACTCGCGGCCGTCGCCGTGCTGGTCTTGCTGGTGCGCGCCTGGCGGCGTGGCGAACGACCCACCGCCGACGCCGAGCCGTCCCGCCGCGCCCTGCTCATCGCGGGCACGGCTAGCGTCGCGGCCGCCGCCGTCGCGGCGACGGCGGGCAGGCTGGTGCGGGCCGCGACGCTCGACGTCTCGGGATCGCGCGCCGCCGTGCGGCTGCCGAAACCGGCTGATCCGGCACCGCCGCTTCCCGCCGGGTACCGGACGTCGGTGCCGGGCATCAGCCCGTTCTTCACCTCGAACCGAGACTTCTACCGCGTCGACACCGCGCTGTCGCTGCCCGCGATCCCGGCGGAGGAGTGGACGCTGCGCATCGGCGGTGACGTCAGCAGGCCGATCGAGCTGAGCTTCGACGACCTGCTCAACCGAGGTCTCACCGAACGCGATCTCACGCTGTCCTGCGTGTCCAACCAGGTCGGCGGCCCCTATGTCGGCACGACCCGCTGGCTCGGCGTGCCGCTCGGCGAGCTGTTGCGGGAGGCGGGCGTGTCCGGCTCGTCCGACCAGCTGCTCAGCCGTTCCGAGGACGGCATGACGATCGGCACCCCGCTGGAACCGGTGCTCGACGGCCGGGACGCGCTGCTCGCGATCGGCATGAACGGCGAGCCGCTGCCGGTCGAACACGGCTTTCCAGCCAGGATGATCGTTCCTGGGTTCTACGGCTACACCTCGGCGACCAAGTGGGTGGTCGAGCTGACCGCGACCCGGTTCGACCAGGTCCAGGCGTACTGGACCCAACGCGACTGGGACCCGCGCGGGGTCGTCGAGACCATGTCGCGCATCGACGTGCCGCGCCCGTTGCAGCGGGTGCGCCAGGGCGAGGTGACCGTCGCCGGGGTCGCCTGGGCGCAGCATCGCGGCATCAGCACGGTTCAGGTTCGCATGGACGGCGGTCCATGGCAGGACGCTGAGCTCACCGAACAGGTCAGCGCCGATACGTGGCGGCAGTGGCGCACGACCTTCACCGCTCGGCCCGGCACCCGCCGGTTCGAGGTCAGGGCCGCCGACGGCAACGGAAATCTCCAGCCTGCCAAACGCACACCGCCGTTCCCCGACGGCGCGACCGGCTGGCATTCCGCTGTCGTCACCGTCACCGGATAGGAAAGGAAGATCGAACATGATCAGGAACAGGAATAGGTTCATGGCTGCCATGGCGGCCGTCGCCGTGGGTGGCCTGCTGCTCGGCGGCTGCTCGAGCGGCGAGGAGGCGGCCTCCGGCGGCAGCGAGTCGGCCGACCAGGGGGCCGCCCCGGCTCAGCCGGCCGCGACGAGCGGCGAGTTCGGTGAGGGCTGCGCCGCGGTGCCGAAGAGCGGCGCGGGCAGCTTCCAGGGCATGGCCGAGGACCCGGTCGCCACGGCGGCGTCCAACAACCCGGCGCTGTCCACGCTGGTCACCGCCGTGGGGAAGGCCGGTCTGGTCAACACGCTGAACTCCGCCAAGGACATCACCGTGTTCGCGCCGAGCAACGACGCCTTCGCCAAGATCCCGAAGAAGGACCTCAACGCGGTGCTGTCGGACAAGAAGACGCTGACCAAGGTGCTGACCTACCACGTCGTCGGCCAGGAGATCACCCCGGAGCAGCTGTCCTCCGGTGACTTCCCGACGCTGGCGGGCGGCAGCGTGAAGACCTCTGGCAGCGGCGAGGACTTCACGGTCGAGAACGCGAACGTGGTCTGCGGCAACGTGCAGACCGCCAACGCGACCGTCTACATCATCGACAACGTGCTCATGCCGCCGATGTGACCCCGGGCGCGACGGCCCTCCCGTGCCGCGCTGGCGCGGGAGGGCCGTCGTCCGCTCAGGCGTCGCCGGACTCCGAGAGCTGCGGACCGGCCGCTGAGACGTCGTCGATCCGGTACGTGCGCGCCGCCTCGGTCACCACCGACCGCTCCACCTGGCCCTTGCGGGCCAGCGCCGCGAGCGTGCCGACCACGATCGACTCGGCGTCGACCAGGAAGTACCGTCGCGCGGCGGGCCGGGTGTCGGAGAAGCCGAAGCCGTCGGTGCCGAGGCTGACCATGTCGCCGGGCACCCACGGCCGGATCTGGTCCGGCACCGCGCGCATCCAGTCCGACACCGCCACGACCGGGCCCTCGGTGTCAAGCAGCTTCTCGGTCACGTACGGCGTCCTCGGCTCGTCGGCGGGGTGCAGCAGGTTGTCCCGGTCCACCGCGACCGCCTCGCGGCGCAGCTCCGACCACGACGTCGCCGACCAGACGTCCGCCCGCACGCCCCACTCGGCCACCAGCATCTCCTGGGCCCGCAGCGCGTCCGGCATCGTCACGCCGGAGACGAGGATCTGCGCCCTCGGCCCCGATCCCTGCTCCGCCTCGCGGTAGCGGTACAGCCCGCGCAGCAGGCCGTCGACGTCGAGGTTCTCCGGCTCGGCCGGCTGCTGGTACGGCTCGTTGTAGACCGTCAGGTAGTACATGACGTTCTCGGGGTCGTCGCCGTACAT
>WHUB01000060.1:22612-26743 GCA_009377395.1 Actinophytocola sp.
ACCCACGGGCCATCTGGTCGGCCGCGGCGTAGAAGAAGTCGCCGGTGCGCTGGAACCCGAACATCGAGTAGAACATGTAGATCGGGATCATCGGCTCGCCCTGTGTGGCATAGGACGTGCCCACCGCGGTGAACGACGCGACCGAGCCCGCCTCGTTGATGCCCTCGTGCAGCAGCTGGCCCTGCTCGCTCTCCTTGTAGGCGAGCATGAGCTGAGCGTCGACGCTGGTGTAGGTCTGCCCGTGCGGGTTGT
Organism: Actinophytocola sp.; assembly: GCA_009377395.1. Classification (GTDB taxonomy): domain Bacteria; phylum Actinomycetota; class Actinomycetes; order Mycobacteriales; family Pseudonocardiaceae; genus Haloechinothrix_A. The sequence goes on from WHUB01000060.1 coordinate 22,865, forward strand.
AGATCTTGGCCGTGGGGAACATCGAGTCGAGGCCGAAGGTGCGGGCCTCGTCCGGGATGATCGGCACCAGCCGGTCGCCGACGCCGGAGTCCTTGGCCAGCTCCCGCACCAGCCGCACGAACGCCATCGTCGTCGCGACCTCCTGCTTGCCGGAGCCCTTGCGGATGGCCTCGTACACCTTGTCGCCCGGCAGCACCAGCGGCTTCGCCTGGACGCGCCGCTCCGGCAGGAAACCGCCGAGCGCCTTGCGACGGCCGGTCATGTACTCGATCTCCGGCGAGCTCTCGCCGGGGTGGTAGTACGGCGGCAGCTTCGGGTCCCGCTCCAGCTCGGCGTCGCTGATCGGGATGCGCTGCGCGTCCCGGAACAGCTTCAGGTCGTCCAGTGTCAGCTTCTTCATCTGGTGGGTGGCGTTGCGGCCTTCGAAGGACGAGCCGAGGCCGTAGCCCTTGATGGTGTGCGCCAGGATCACCGTCGGCTGGCCGTGGTGCTCCATCGCGGCCTTGTACGCGGCGTAGACCTTGCGGTAGTCGTGGCCGCCGCGCTTGAGGTTCCAGATGTCGGCGTCGGAGAGGTCCTTGACCATGTCCTTGGCGCGCGGGTCGCGGCCGAAGAAGTGCTCGCGGACGTAGGCGCCGTCGTTGGCCTTGTAGGTCTGGAAGTCACCGTCCGGCGTCGTGTTCATCAGGTTGACCAGGGCGCCGTCGCGGTCGGCGTGCAGCAGCGAGTCCCACTCCCGGCCCCAGATGACCTTGACGACGTTCCAGCCGGCGCCCTTGAAATAGGCCTCCAGCTCCTGGATGATCTTGCCGTTGCCGCGGACCGGGCCGTCGAGGCGCTGCAGATTGCAGTTGATGACGAAGGTGAGGTTGTCGAGCCCTTCACCGGCGGCGACGTGGATCAGCCCGCGCGACTCGGGCTCGTCCATCTCGCCGTCGCCCAGGAACGCCCAGACGTGCTGGTCGGAGGCGTCGGCGATGCCGCGCGCGGTCAGGTAGCGGTTGAACCGCGCCTGGAAGATCGCGTTCATCGGGCCGATGCCCATCGACACCGTCGGGTACTCCCAGAAGTCCGGCATCAGCCTCGGGTGCGGATACGACGGCAGCCCGCCGCCTTCGCCGGCGTGCGAGTACTCCTGCCGGAAGCCGTCGAGCTGCGACTCGCTGAGCCTGCCCTCCAGGTAGGCGCGGGCGTAGATGCCGGGGGAGGCGTGGCCCTGGATGAAGATCTGGTCGCCGCCGCCGGAGTGGTCTTTGCCCCGGAAGAAGTGGTTGAACCCGACCTCGTAGAGGGCGGCCGACGAGGCGTAGGTGGAGATGTGCCCGCCGACGCCGACTCCGGGCCGCTGCGCCCGGTGCACCATGATCGCCGCGTTCCACCTGATGTAGGCGCGGTAGCGGCGTTCGATCTCCTCGTCACCGGGGAACCACGGTTCGTTCTCGGTGGGGATGGTGTTGACGTAGTCGGTCTCGGTCAGGGGCGGCACGCCGATGTTGCGTTCCCTGGCCCGCTCAAGCATGCGCAGCATGAGGTAGCGCGCACGTTGCTGACCACCCCGCGCGAGCGCCTCGTCGAACGAGTCGAGCCATTCGGCGGTCTCTTCGGGGTCGATGTCGGGCAGGTGGGCGGCGAGGCCATCGCGGATGACGTGTACGCGCGATGGGCCGGCCTGGCCACCGTTCGAGCTGTGCTGGGGCAAGGGATCTCCTAGCCTCGTTTATGTCTGATCGTGGTCTTGGACTCCATTGTCCTCCGCGCGCGAGCTGTCGCGGGTTGGAACGCGCGCGCGGATATCTTGTCATCCTCGCGTCTATCGTTGTCCACGTCACTGTTACTGGCGAGTACGAGGACTCCGTCTCAGATGAACCCGTGCGTTGCGCTTGCATGTGACGCCGTTGCCGTGTTCGCTAGCGCATGAACCTGATGACAAACGCGCTGGCGGTGGGCAGCGCGGGCGAGAATGGAGGAACAGCGGTCGTGGTCGCCTCTGGAGACGCTGGGGGCAGCGTCGCCGAAAGGCTCGGCATCAAGCCGGACATGGTGGTCCAGGAAATCGGCTGGGATGAGGACGTCGACGAGGGTGTCCGAGCCGCGATCGAGGAGCTCACGGGCGACGAGCTGCTTGACGAGGACGCCCAGGAAGTGGTCGACGTCGTGCTGCTGTGGTGGCGCGATGGTGACGGTGACCTCGGCGACGCGCTGGTGGACGCGCGGGTGTCGCTCGACGACGACGGCGCGATCTGGGTGCTGACCCCGAAGACGGGACGGTCGGGTCACGTCGAGCCCGCCGAGATCGCCGAAGCGGTGCCGACGGTCGGGTTGTCGCAGACGTCGAACGTCAGCATCGGTGAGTCCTGGATGGGGTCGCGGCTCGTTTCGCCGAAAAAGGCGAAGCGCTGAGGACGCCTCGAGACGGCTAGGGTGTGGGCGGTATTGCACCCGAGGTGATCGAGAGGATGTCGCCTGATGGCGGTCGAGGTTGGTTCGCAGGCACCTGACTTCACACTCAACGACTACAACAAGCAGCCCGTGACATTGTCGGACTTCCGGGGCGACAAGCCGGTGCTGCTGGTGTTCTACCCGTTCGCGTTCAGCGGGATCTGCCAGGGCGAGCTGTGCCAGCTCCGCGACGAGTTCGACGACTACGCCGGAAACGGGGTGCAGGTGCTCGGCGTCTCGGTCGACACCCCGTTCTCGCTCAAGGCATGGGCCGACCAGCAGGGCTACCAGTTCCCGCTGCTGTCGGACTTCTGGCCGCACGGTGAGGTCGCCCAGAAGTACGGCGTGTTCAACGACAAGGCCGGGCTCGCCGTGCGCGGGACGTTCCTGATCGGCACCGACGGCGTCGTGCAGTTCGCCGAGGTGAACGAGCCGGGCGAGGCGCGTGACCAGGAGGCGTGGAAGAAGGCGATTGCCGGGCTGGTGTAGCGGCAAGGCATGATGTAGGGCGGCGTCCGCCTCCCGGCGGGCCCGACCGGGCGCATAGCTCAGCGGAAGAGCACCTGCCTTACAAGCAGGGGGTCGCTGGTTCGAACCCAGCTGCGCCCACCTTAGGTGACCAGGGCAAACTCAAGACCGGCGTCGATCGATGAGGAATTCGTGACCCGCATCGTGACCCAAATTGGGTTACAGTGGAGTCGATGGCGGGATCGAAGACTTTCCGGAGGAAGCGCCAGCAGGGTGTCATCGACACCCTGGCCAGTGGCGCGCTGCGCGTGCGCGTCGACGCGGGCGTGGACCCGGTGACCAAGCGCCGCCACCGGCGGACGAGGGTCATCCCGGCGGATACGCCGGACAAGGACGCGGAGGCCGAGAAGGTTCGGATTCAGCTGCTCAACGAGGTCTACGAGCGGCGCAATCCCAAGACCGCGGCCAAGGTCAGCCAGCTCGTCGAGCGTTACCTCAATGACTTCGACGGCGCGTGGAGCACGGTAGAGAACTACCGGTTGCTGTGGCAGAAGCACGTCGAGCCGTTTATCGGCGACGAGAAGGTCGGTGACGTCGATGCCGACACGCTCGAGTCGCTGTATCGGGAATCGAAACGTTGCCGCGAGCATTGCACCGGCCGGTACGTCCAGCACCGCACTCCTCGCCAACACGAGTGCGACCAGCGATGCCGCCAACATGTGTGCACACCGCTAGGCACGTCCGCGCGGCGACAGATCCACTGGCTGCTGTCCGGAGCGTTCCGTAGTGCGGTGCGCTGGAAGTGGATCACTGAGAACCCGGTCAAGGACGCGAAACCGGTATCAGCGCCGATACCGAAGCCGCAGCCGCCCACGCCCACCCAAGCGGCCGCCATCGTGAACGCGGCGGCCGCACGTGACACGGACTGGGCGACGTTGGTCTGGCTGGCCATGACGACCGGGGCCCGGCGTC
>WHUB01000610.1 GCA_009377395.1 Actinophytocola sp.
AGCACCATGGCCACCGGCCCGCCGACGAAGCACACTTCGTCAGCGGCCAGCGGCGTCTGGGTGACCGGGTAGGCGATTGATGGGTTCGGCACGTGCAGTGGCAGGCGGCGGTCACGGATCTGTGGCGGGAGCTCGTCGGGGGTCAGCACCGCATGCACGCCGGGGATCTCGCGCGCCTGCTCGACGTCGATGCCCGTGACCCGTGCGTGGGCGACCGGCGACCGGACGAACGCGGCGTGGAGCACGCCCCTGGGGTTCATGTCGTCGACGTAGCGGCCGCGACCGGTGAGCAGCAGCGGATCCTCCTTGCGCAGGATCCGCGTGCCCACGCTACGCGTCGTCACGGTGACCTCCCTCTCCTCGCAGCTCGCGTGCGGCGGCCAGCGTCGCGTCGACGATCGTGGAGTAGCCCGTGCAGCGGCAGATGTTGCCGCTGACCGCCTCGGTCACCTGCTCCCGGGTGGGGTCCGGGCACTCCCGGACGAACGCCGAGACCGACGTGAGG
>WHUB01000611.1 GCA_009377395.1 Actinophytocola sp.
CGAGGCGCTGCTGCAACCGGGAGCCGTCGCCGTTGGCGAGCACGCCGGCGAGCAGCCGCCACAATGGCGCCGCTCCCTCGGCCGGTAGGTCTCGCGGTGGGGTGATCTCCCACCACCGCGCTCCGGCCGCCTCCACCAGGCGGCGGCGCCGTCGTGCCCGCGCCGCCAGCACCCTGACCACCAGCACCACCGCCGCGGCGGTGAGCAGTAGTGGCCACCACGCCCGCCAGATCCCCAGGCCCGTCGAGGCCAGCGAGATACCCGAACAGCAGGCAGACCGAGACGGCATTCAGAACCGTCTCGTACAGTCTCGGACGGATTTCGACTGCCTGCAATTGCCTCGTGCCGTCCGGACGAGGATCAAGTGGTCGATGATGCCCGTCGTTCCGAGAGATCGGCGGCGGGTCAACCTGCTACGTGAAGATCCGGACGAGCTTGTGGTTATGGGTGCACGAGCCGCCGCAGGCCTCCGAGTCGATTTGGCCGATCGCGTCTCGTGCCTCT
>WHUB01000612.1 GCA_009377395.1 Actinophytocola sp.
CGGCGGCGTCACGTGGTACACGGCGGTCGGCATCGTCATCCTCCTCGGACTGCTCGCGTCCATCGTCGACTGGGTGGTCGGCGCCGGCGTCGGCCTCGCTACCGGCATCGCGTTCGTCGTCGGCTGCGTCGTGCTCGGCGGCCGGGTGCGTCTGAACCACGCCGTGGCCGGTTTCGTCGCCGCTCCGGTGTGCTTCGCCGCCATCGTCGCCGCGACAGCCACGGCGCAGCTGTGGGGCAACCAGGAGTTCTGGGTGGCGTTTCGCGTGTTCTGGACGTACGCCCTGATCGCGGACGCGCCGTACCTGTTCGCCGGCACGGCGACCTCCTGTGTCCTGGTGGCTCTCCGATTGATCTTCCGCCGACGGTAGTCTCAGGAACTGGACGGAAGATCGCCGGCAACGCAGACGAGAGGGCGGCCGATGGGCGAGAAGCGCAGCGAGGACTGGCGAGAGCAGGGCAAGCAGGTGGCGGACGCCTTCGCCGAGGGCGTCGGCGAGATCC
>WHUB01000613.1:0-253 GCA_009377395.1 Actinophytocola sp.
GCGGGGAGGTGCGTGAGGCGTGCCAGTTGGTTCGCGTCGGAGCTCATCCCCGGGTGGAGGCGGCGTTCGCGCCACAGCTCACCGATCGGCCGCACGCCGCCCAACAAGAGGAACCACGTCATCGCGTAGCCGAACGCGGCCTGGACATCAGCCGGGGCCAACAGGGAGACGGCAACCACGACCGCACCCGTCACCAGCAGCGACAGTGCGCCGTATGCGTTGCGGACCATGACGAGCATCCCGAGCAGGACCG
>WHUB01000613.1:263-503 GCA_009377395.1 Actinophytocola sp.
GACACCGGCCAGCCCGACCAGCGACGGACTCAGATAGCCGGCCGCCGCCGTCACGATCATGCCCGCCCCCGATGGCCTGCCGACGGAAAGGGTCAGCCCCGAGGTGTCGGAGTGCAGCCGGATGCCGGTCAACCGTCGGCCCGTGAGCAGCGCGACGATCGCATGGCCGCCCTCGTGCACGATGGTTATGACGTTCCTCGCCCACCGCCAGACGCCGTCCAGCATCACGGCGACGAGGGC
>WHUB01000614.1 GCA_009377395.1 Actinophytocola sp.
ACCGAGGCTGCCGACCTGCCCGAGGCCGCGTTCCCTCGCCCGGTCGCTCACCTGACCGGCGTCGGCGTCGGCCACGGCGCCGTAGTCCTCGCAGCGGTCCAGGTCGCGGTCCACGCCGTGCCCCTGCTCCACCGCGTAGCGGGAGCCGCCGAGCAGCACCCGCTCCAGCTCCGGCCTGCCGGACAGCGTCCACACCGCACCCCTGCCGGCGCCGCGGGGAATGGCCTCGGCGAGTGCGTCCATGAGCTGGTCGCGCACGCGCGGGAGATCCGCGCGGTCGAGCTCCGCGGCGAGCAGCCGCACCCCGCAGGAGATGTCGAACCCGACGCCGCCGGGCGACACCACACCGCCGCGTGCGACGTCGGTGGCGGCGACCCCACCGATGGCGAACCCGTACCCCCAGTGCATGTCCGGCATCGCGTAGGACGCCCCGACGATGCCGGGGAGCGAGGCGACGTTCACCACCTGCTCCAGCGACTTGTCCGCGCGCACGTCGGGCAGCA
>WHUB01000615.1 GCA_009377395.1 Actinophytocola sp.
GGCCTGGGACGACTGGGTCTCCGCGGCCGACGACCTCATGCTCGCCGAGGGCTACCACGCGCACAGGCACCTACTCGCCCGCGCGGATCGAATGGAGGAGCGGCACGCCACCGGGATAGCCAAGGGCGGTTCCATCCCGGCCGGCCGGGTGGTCGAGTGTCGCAGGATCGGGCTGCGCGCCCGGGAACGGATGGCCGAGCTGCTCGCCGCGCACGGCGTGCTCGCGCTACCCACCATGCGCGCCGCCCCGCCGCGCCTCGGCGAGGTCGCCGCGACCACCTACCTCACCGTTCCCTTCAACCTGGTCGGGCTGCCCGCGGTGGCGCTGCCGGTGCCGCGCCTGGCCGGCGGGTTCCCGGCCTCGCTGCAACTGGTCGGCGACTGGTACGTGGAGGAGTCGTTGCTCGCGCTGGCGGAGCTGGTGCAGACCGCGATCGTGTGGTGAAGGCCGCCGAGCGGCTAGTTGTCGAAGGGCAGCAGCAGGTTGCGGAGAAGGCCGGC
>WHUB01000616.1 GCA_009377395.1 Actinophytocola sp.
GTTGGTCACCGGCTGGCCGAGCTTCCTGCACGGCGAGGCTACGGCGGGAGATGTGTTGAGCATGCGCCGGGTGTGCGACGCGCTCGACGCCCTCGGCATCGCCTGCGACACGGTGTGGAGCCCTGCCTTCCTGCTCGGCGCGCTCGGGCTCGACGACGTCGACCCGTCGGACTACACCCACCTGGTGTTCGTCTGCGGGCCGGTGACCGGCAGCGAGGTCGCCGCGCTGCACGAGCGATTCCCCTGCTGCTACCGGATCGCGGTCGGGGTCAGCGTGGTGGATCCCGCCTGCCCGGCCGCGTCGGGGTTCCACCGCATCCTGCCGCGCGACGGGGGAGCGGCCTTCGCGCGCGACCTCGCCGACCCCACCACGACCGGGCCGGTGCCGGTCGCCGGGGTGGTGCTCGCGCCGGGCCAACGCGAGTACGGCACTCGCGGGCGGCATGAGGACGTCCACCGAGTGCTGGGCGACTGGCTCGGCACGCTCGACTGCGCGCTGC
>WHUB01000617.1 GCA_009377395.1 Actinophytocola sp.
TGGTCGCGAACTCGACCTCATCAGGGATCCCCGCGGCGCGACACCGGTCCCGGTCCGACGTCCAGGACTCGGGCACATAGAGTTCCCTGTCGATCAACGCATGCCCAGCCTGGCTGGCGTAGGCGAGGAAGACCCCGATCTGGCAGTTCTCGATCCGCCCAGCCGTGCCGGAGTACTGCCGCTGCACACCCGCCGAACCAGTGCCCTTCTTCAAAAAGCCGGTGTCATCGACGATCAACACCCCAGCCGGCTCACCCAGCCGCTCAACGACGTAGCCGCGCACATCATCGCGTACCCCATCGACATCCCAGTCAGCCCGACGCAGCAGCCGCTGCATCCCATCCGGACCCGCCTCACCAGCCCGCTCGGCCAGCGTCCACCCGTTCTTACGCTCCAGCCCTGCGACCAGCCCGGACACGTACTCGCGCACCCGCCCCCGCGGCTCACTACGACCAAACCGGCCCGCGATCCGCTCATGCAACCGGTCAAGCTCCCCAACG
>WHUB01000618.1 GCA_009377395.1 Actinophytocola sp.
GTCGTCGAGCGCGCGCCTGATCCGGCCGACCCACGTCGGGTCGGTGCCGGTCGCGTCTACCGGAGTCGGGAACTTCGCCTCGGCGGGATCGTCGTACACCACCACACTGGGTGCCTCCTCGAGCACCCGCCGGACCTCGCCGACCTCGACCTCGCCGACCCGGTCGCCGACGACGAGCACGCCAGCCCGGCCGAGTCGGGGATGCGGGCGTTCGGGCACTCCAAGGACCACCGCGCGGATCTGCCGCAGGTGGTGATCGCGATGGCGGTCACCCGCGACGGCGTGCCGGTGCGGTGCTGGACCTTCGCCGGGGACACCGCCGATCAAGCGATCATCCGCACGATCAAGGACGACCTGGGTGGGTGGGGGCTGCGCCGGCTGGTGTGGGTGGCCGACCGCGGGTTCGCCTCCGCGGCCAACCGCGGCTACCTGACCCGCGGCGGTGAGGTGCGCGCCGGACGCTTGCTGAAGGTGCGGACCAGGCCGATCACGGTGAGGAT
>WHUB01000619.1:0-252 GCA_009377395.1 Actinophytocola sp.
GTGTGGCACGTCTACGTGCTGGCCTTCCTGCTCGGCGTTGGCGCGGCGCTCGACAACCCGGCCCGGCAGTCGTTCGTCTCCGAGCTCGTCACCACGGAAGACCTGCCCAATGCGGTAGGCCTGAACAGCGCCTCGTTCAACGCGGCCCGCTTGATAGGACCAGGACTCGCCGGCCTGTTGATCGGGCTGATCGGCACCGGCTGGCTGTTCGTGCTGAACGCGACCACCTTCCTCGCGCCGATCATCGTGTTG
>WHUB01000619.1:262-500 GCA_009377395.1 Actinophytocola sp.
CGCCCGCGTCGGGTGATCGCCGGGACGAGGACGCCAGCGCGCTATCCAGGCTCAAGGGCGGCGTCGGTTACGTTCGCCGCCGGCCGGACATCGTCATGCTGATGGCGATCATGTTCTTCGTCGGCACGTTCGGGATGAACTTCCAGATCAACGCGGCGTTGATGACCACTGGCGTCTTCGACAAGGGATCGACCGAGTACGGCATCCTGGGGTCGATCCTGGCCGTCGGGACGCTGAC
>WHUB01000061.1:0-22104 GCA_009377395.1 Actinophytocola sp.
AGGAAGCGCTGTAGTCGGAAGGGGTCGTAGCGGGTGCCCATGGTGGCTGGAATGGCATGCTCGATGACGTTCTCGATGTAGCTGCGAACGAACCGCTCGGGACGAGCTGCTTTTTTGACGACGAGCTCGGGCCACCCGCCACGGACGATCAGGTCGGCGTAGTCCGGCAACGCCACCTCCGTACGTCCTTGGGCAGGCGTGCCGTCGAACAGCCCGGCAAGCGACACGTCGCCGGTGGACTCTCCGCTTTCCCAGAGGCTCATCGGGCGCATCCTGACCCGCGCCATCCGTCCGGCACCGGAGTGCCGGCGGGCATCAGGCTGCGGCGTGGCCGAGCCGGTGAGGAGAAACTGCCCGGTCTCCTGACGATCGTCCACCGCGCGCCGGACGACATTCCATATCCGGGGTTCGATCTGCCATTCGTCGAGAAGCCGGGGAGTGGCGCCGTCGAGAACGAGCTGTGGGCTGATGCGCACCAGCTCCGTTGCGGTCTCGTCGACATCCAGCCGGATCTCGCTCGCCGCGTGCTGGCGGGCGGTCTCGGTTTTGCCGCACGCCTTCGGCCCTTCGATGACGACAGCCCCGGCCGACGTGAGATCCGCCTGGATCAGGGTATCGAGCACCCGTGGCACGTAGGGCCTGCGGGCTTTCACGGTCGGTCTCCGGGTCGGTCGTTGAGGAACTAGCAGCACTTTCATTGAGGAACTAGCAGAGATATTACTACGGAACTAGCACCGTTTCTATCGAGGAACTCGCAGTGGCGTGCGTGGTTACCGCGCCAGCCGCACGATGTGGTCGAGCGCGCCGGTGAGCAGGGCGTGGATCCGCTCGCGGCTGCCGGTGTGGTGCTGTGCCCAGTCGAGCGCCAGCTCCTCGGCGTAGGCCAGCCACGCGCCGACGGCCGCCCGCACCAGCTCGCTCGGCTGCTCGATGGCCAGCGCGGTGAGCACCTGGTCGGTCAGCGCGGCGCGGGTGTCGCGGAAAATCTCGTGCACCCAGTCGTCGGCGCCGGCGCTGCGAAACAGCGCGATGTACGGCTCGTGCCGCCGCTCGATGAAGTCGAGGAAGCCGTCCACCAGGGTATCGATGGAGGCAGAGCCATCGCCGCGCGTCGCCCGCAGCAGCCGCCTGCTGCCCGCGCGCACCACCTCGGCGTAGTAGTCCCGCTTGGTGGGGAAGTAGTGAAACAGCAGGCTGCGCGAGATACCAGCCTTGGCGGCGACCTCGTCGATGGTGATCTGGTGCAACGGCCGGGTCGTCAGCATCTCGAGCCCGATGCCGATCAACTGCGTGCGCCGCTCGCCCGGGCGCTGCCGGGCACGACGTCGCGCACTGTCCGCCATGCGACCTCCTTGCCATCGCTATTGAGCAATGCTCGATAAATACAGTAGCGTGACCTGCCATGGACTTCACGCCGTCGGCCCGGTCGGCCGAGTACCGCGACAAGGTCGCCGACTTCATCGCGGCCGAGGTCGCGCCGGTCGAGTCCGAGTACCTGCGGACGCTGCACCAGGCTCCCGATCCGTGGGTGGTGCTGCCGATCGTGGACGAGCTCAAGGCCAAGGCGCGCGAGCGCGGCCTGTGGAACTTCTTCCTGCCCAAGGCGTACTCCGAGTCATCGGGCGAGGGTGCCGGGCTCTCCAACGTCGACTACGCGCCGCTGGCCGAGCTGATGGGGCGCCACGTCCTCGGCCCCGAGGTGTTCAACTGCAACGCTCCCGACACCGGCAACGCCGAGGTGCTGATCCATTACGGCAGCGAGCAGCAACAGCAGCGCTGGCTGCGGCCGCTGCTCGACGGCGAGATCCGGTCGGCGTTCTGCATGACCGAGCCCGAGGTGGCCTCCTCCGACGCCACCAACATGGCCGCCACCGCCGTGCCGGACGGCGACGACGTGGTGCTCAACGGCCACAAGTGGTTCTCGACCGGCATCGGGCACCCGCGCTGCGAGTTCGTCATCTTCATGGGCCAGACCGACCCGGACGCGCCCCGGCACGCCCGGCATTCCATGGTGCTGGTCCCGAAAGACACCCCCGGCGTCACGGTCGAACGGATGCTGCCGGTGTTCGGTTTCCACGACGAGCCCTACGGCCACGGCGAGGTCTCCTTCGACGACGTCCGGGTGCCGAAGGAGAACGTCATCGCCGGACTCGGCAAGGGCTTCGAGATCGCCCAGGGGCGCCTCGGGCCGGGCCGCATCCACCACTGCATGCGGCTGATCGGCCAGGCCGAACGGGCACTGGAGCTGGCCATCACCCGCGCCATGAGCCGCACCGCGTTCGGCAAGCCGCTGGCCAACCTCGGCGGCAACCGGGAACGCATCGCCCGCGCCCGCATCGCCATCAACCAAGCCCGGCTCCAGGTGCTGCACACCGCGTGGCTGCTCGACACCCAGGGCGCGTTCGGCGCACTGTCGGAGCTTTCGCAGATCAAGGCGAGCGTGCCGGGCATGGCCGAGCAGGTGATCGACCTGGCGCTCCAGCTGCACGGCGGCGCCGGGCTGACCAACGACTTCCCGCTCGCGGGCGCCTACGCGGCCGCGCGCTCGCTGCGGCTGGCGGACGGGCCGGACGAGGTGCATCTCGGCGTCGTCGCCCGCATCGAGCTGGCGCGCTATACCAAGAAGACCGAAAGTAAGCCGACTGGCAAACTCGGCTGACCTGCCGGATCGGCAGACTTTCGGTCGGATTGGTATCTACCGGCACAGCAGAGAGCGGACCTGACGACGGAGCGACTACGGTCGACAACGGAACCGGCGAGAAAGGCGCACATGAGCACCGAACGCAAGAACATCGTGATCACAGGGGCCAGTTCCGGCCTCGGCGAGGGCATGGCGCGTGAGTTCGCCGCCAAGGGACGCAACCTCGCGCTGTGCGCGCGGCGCACCGACCGGCTGGACACGCTCGCCAAGGAGCTGCGGGACGCGCACCCCGGCATCACGGTGGTCACCAAGGCGCTCGACGTCACCGACCACGACGCGGTGTTCCGGGTCTTCCGCGAGTTCCGCGACGAGCTCGGCCGGATCGACCGGGTGATCGCCAACGCCGGGCTCGGCAAGGGCCAGCCCATCGGCACCGGCTACTTCGCGGCGAACAAGCAGACCATGGAGACCAACGTCATCGGCCTGCTCGCGCAGTGCGAGGCGGCGATGGAGATCTTCCGCGAGCAGCGGGCGGGTCATCTCGTCGTGGTGTCGTCGGTGAGCGCGGTGCGGGGCATGCGCGGCAACGTCACCAGCTACGCCGCGTCCAAGGCGGCCGCCGCCTCGCTGGCGGAAGGCATGCGCGCGCAGCATCTCAACGACGACATCGCGGTGACGGCGGTGCTGCCGGGCTACATCGAGTCGGAGATGACCGGCCGCGCGGGCAAGACGCCGTTGATGGTCACCGGCGAGAAGGGCGCCAAAGCGCTGGTCAGCGCGATCGAGGCGGAGAAGGCCAAGGCATACGTGCCGTGGTGGCCGTGGTCGGTGCTGGCGCCGGTGCTGCGGTTCGCCCCGCTGAGCCTGGTGCGGAAGTTCTCGTGACCGAACTGATCGACACCGCGGGAGAGGTCAGGCAGGAGGACGCGTTCGACCCGGCCGTCGTGCACGAGTGGCTGTCGGCGCGGGTGGACGGCCTCGGCGAACAGCCGCCTGCCGTGCGGCAGTTCCCCGGCGGCGCGTCGAACCTCACCTTCCAGCTGTCCTATCCGGACCGTGATCTGATCCTGCGCAGGCCACCACGCGGACAACGGGCGGCGTCGGCGCACGACATGTCCCGCGAGTACCGGGTCCAATCCGGACTCAAGCCGGTTTTCCCTTACGTGCCGGAGATGGTGGCGTTCTGCGACGACGAGTCGGTCATCGGCGCCGAGTTCTACGTCATGCAGCGCCTGACGGGCATCATCCTGCGCCGGGATCTGCCGGAAGGTCTCGACCTGAGTCCGGACGCGATACGGAAGCTGTGCAAGGACGTCATCGACAAGCTGGTCCAGCTCCACCAGGTCGACGTCGATGCGGCAGGGTTGTCCGACCTCGGCAAGGGCGCCGGTTACGTGCGCAGACAGATCGACGGCTGGTCCGACCGCTACCGCAAGGCCCGCACCGACAACGTGCCCGCCTACACCGAGGTGATGGACTGGCTCGCGGCGAACCAGCCGGTCGACGTCGCCACCTGCCTGATCCACAACGACTTCCGCTTCGACAACATCGTGTTCGACGAAGGCATGAACGTGGCCGGCATCCTGGACTGGGAGATGTCCACCTTGGGCGACCCGATGATGGAACTCGGCGCGACCATGGCGTACTGGGTGCACGCCGATGACGACGACGTCTTCAGGCAGAGCAGGCGGCAGCCGACGCACCTGCCCGGCATGCTCACCAGGGACGAGGTGGTCAACTACTACCTCGCCAAGACCGGCCTCGCGGTGGACGACTGGACGTTCTACGAGGTCTACGGGCTGTTCCGGCTCGCGGTCATCATCCAGCAGCTCTACCGGCGCTACCACGACGGCGGCACGCACAACCCGCGCTACGCCGACTACTGGATGTTCGTCGGCTATCTGGAGTGGCGCTGCCAGGAGATCATCGCGAAGGCGGGCTCCTGATGGGCGCGATCTACCTGGTGCGGCACGGGCAGGCGTCGTTCGGCTCGGACGACTACGACCAGCTCTCGGGTCTCGGCGCCGAGCAGTCCACAGTGGCCGGTGCCGAGCTGCGCAGGCGCGGCGTCGAGTTCACCGAGGTACGGTGCGGCACCATGGCACGGCAGCGCGACACCGCGACGTCGGCGGGCTACGACGCCGTGGTGGACGAGCGCTGGAACGAGTACGACTTCATCGACATCGTGCGCGGCCACGGCCCCGAGCTGACCGACCCACTCGACCGGCGCGGGTTCCAGACCGCCCTCGACGAGGCGCTGCTCGCCTGGATCGCCGCCGAGGACGGCAGCTCCTGCGCCGAGACCTGGACCGCCTTCACCAAGCGGGTCAACACCGCCTTCGACGAGCTGGTCGGGCGGGTGCCCAAGGGCGGCAGCGCGTTGGTGTTCACCTCGGGAGGCGTGATCGGTGCGCTGGCGGCGCGGGCGATCGGCGACCAGGCGGGCGCGTTCACCGCGCTGCACCGCGTGACATGCAATGCCGGAATCACCAAACTGGTGACCGGCCGGTCCGGCACGACGCTGCTCGCGTTCAACGACCACGCGCACTTCGAGGCCGAGCACCGCAACCTGCTCACCTATCGCTAGGAGCCCGCATGAGCTTCCAGGACGCCACCGTCATCCCCGTCAACGGCGAGGGCACCGAGGACGTCCTCGTCGACGACCGGGGCCGCATCTACACCGGCCTCGCCGACGGCCGGATCGTGCGGATCGACAACGACGGCGCCACCATCGAGACGGTGGCGACCAGCCCCGGCCGCCCGCTCGGCCTCGAGTTCTACGGCGACGACGAACTGGCGGTGTGCGCATCCGACCACGGCCTGCTCGCGGTGTCGCTGACCTCGGGCGAGGTGCGGGTGCTCGCGGACACCGCGTTCGACGCCCCGATCATCGCCTGCAACAACGCGGCCGTGGCCGAGGACGGCACGATCTACTTCAGCGACTCGTCGCGGCGGTACCCGATCCCGGAGTGGCGCACCGACCTGATCGAGCAGACCCGCACCGGGCGCCTGCTGCGACGCAACACCGACGGCACGGTGGACGAGCTGCTGACCGGGCTGCACTTCGCCAACGGCGTCGCGCTCGCCCCCGACGAGTCGTTCGTGACGGTGGCCGAGTCGGGCGCCTGCCGGGTGTGCCGGTTGTGGCTGACCGGGCCGCGCGCGGGCACGAGCGACATGTTCCTCGACGACCTCAGCGGCTACCCGGACAACTCGTCGACCGGCAGCGACGGCTTGATCTGGGTCGCGATCCCGGCGCCGAAGAACCCCGCCCTCGACGTGGTGCAGCGGCTGCCCGGCCTGGTGCGCTCGGCGGTGACCAAGCTGCCCGAGTCGCTGCAACCGGCGCCGAGCAACACGGTCCGGGTTGTCGGCGTCGATGATCGGGGCGATGTGGTGCGCTCCTACCAGGGTGAGATCGAGGGCTTCCACATGCTGACCGGAGTGCGCGAGCGCGACGACCGACTGTACTTCGGTAGCCTGCACGAGAGCGCCGTCGTCACCATGTCGCGCTGATCGAGGGGGAGGATCGTCCGATGGAGCCGCGCGCGCCGCGCCACGAGCCGCTCGCCTACGTCATGCGCTCGGGCATGGTCGAGAGCGTGCACTACGGCTCGGTCGTCGTGCTCGGCGCCGACGGCACCACCCGGCACGCGGTCGGCGACCCGGACGCGGTCGTGTACCCGCGCTCGGCGCTGAAGCTGGTCCAGGCGAGCGCCATGGCCGGTCTCGGCCTCGACCTGCCCGCCGACCTGCTCGCGCTGGCCGCGGCCAGCCACTCCGGCGAGCAGCGCCACATCGACGGCGCGCTCCGCATCCTCGCCACCGCCGGGCTCACCGAGGACGACCTGCGCAACCCTGCCGGCTACCCGCTCGACGCCGACGTGCGCGACACCTGGATCGCGGCGGGGCGGGCGCCGAGCAGGCTCGCGCAGAACTGCTCCGGCAAGCACGCCGCGATGCTGCTGACCGCCACGCGGAACGGCTGGCCGCTGGACGACTACCGCGAGCCGGAGCACCAGCTGCAACGCGAGATCGCCGCCCAGGTGGCCGAGCTGTCCGGCGAGAAGATCGGCAAGGTCGCCGTCGACGGTTGCGGTGCGCCGTTGTTCGCGCTCTCGCTGACCGGCCTGGCGCGGGCGATCGGCGCGGTGGCGAGCGCATCGGCGGGCACGCCGATGCATGCCGTCGCCGAGGCGGTCCGGGCGCATCCGGAGCAGCTCGGCGGCAGCACCCGGCCGGTCACTGAGCTGATCACGGCGGTGCCCGGTCTGATCGCGAAGGACGGCGCCGAGGGCGTGCAGGTCGCCGCGTTGCCGGACGGCACCGCCGTCGCGCTCAAACTGGCCGACGGCACCGCCCGGGCACGCGAGCCGGTGACCGTCGCCGCGCTCGCGCTGGCGGGCGTCGACACGGCTCCGCTCGCCCCGCTGCTGGCCGGCGCCGACGGTGACGTCGAGGACGGCGTCCGGCTCGCATCCGCCCTGGTCAGCCGGTAATTTGTGCCAGCTTGTCCGGTACGCGGCTTTACCAATTACGGCACGAACTCGATTACATCTCAAGGGCCCGCAAGCGTCGTTTTAGCGGTAACGAAATCGGTCACCCTCGCGAGAAAGCCCACGAGGCCAGTTGAAGGGTGCACGCATGACAACACAGTCCTCGTACGTGATCGAGGCTACCGGGTGGCACATCACCGAGGGCCACGCCGACTGGATGGAGTCCGACGAGCCGCTGGCGAGTCGCGACGACGTCCGTGCCGCCTATCGCGAGGTGGAAACGCTGATCCGGCCGTTCGCGCACTACCGCATCGTCGGGCTGCTGCACGAGGATCTCGGCAAGACGGAGTACACCCCGGTCGAGGGTGGCATCGGGGTCCGGCTGCTGATCTCGCCGAGCGGAATGTCGGTGGAGACCTTCGAGGTGTGCGTCGCCGACGAGATCAGCTTCGGCCTCGTCGACTACTGTGACTGCGCGTCCTGCGCTCGCGCGAGCTAGTCAGCCGAACCAGGGCGGCTCGTAGCCCGGCCGCCACTTGATGTTGCACCCGATGCTCGGCACCTGCTCGCCGCTGATCGGCTCGCCCGCGATGAGCGTCTGCACCGCCGCGTCCAGCTCGCTCCCGCTGACCTCGACGTCGTTGCCCGGCGTCGAGCCGTCGAACCGGCCCCGATAAACCAGACAGCGCGAGTCGTCGAACAGGAAGAAGTCCGGCGTGCACGCCGCCCGGTAGGCGTGCGCGACGGACTGGTCGGTGTCGCTCAGGTACGGGAACTCCCAGCCCCACGCCGTCGCCTGCTCGGCCATCCGCTCCGGCCGGTCGTCGGGATGCGACTCGACGTCGTTGCTGTTGATGCCGACGACGCCGATGCCGGACGACGTCCAGCGCGCCGCCGCCCGGCCGAGCTCGGCGGCGATGTGGCGCACGTACGGGCAGTGGTTGCAGACGAACGCGACCAGCGTGCCGCGCTCACCCGCGACCCGGTCGAGGCTCCACACGGTGCCATCGGGGTCGGGCAGCGCGAACTCCGGTGCCGTCGTGCCGAGCGTGAGCATGGTTGATTCCACCGCCACCATGTCCGCGAGGGTACTGGCTTCAGTCCGCGAGGTCCCGTAGCCGCTGGGCGACGTCCTCGGGCCGGACGTCGTTGATGAAGACGCCGAGCGCCGACTCCGCCGCGGCGAGGTACTTGAGCTTGTCCGTCGCGCGGCGGAGGGAGAACAGCTCCAGCCGCAGGTAGCTGAGGTCGCGGTCGACGTTGACCATGGCCTGCTGCCAGGCGGCGATGTAGGGCAGCGGCCGGTCGTAGAGCCGATCCAGTCTGCGCAGCACGTCGAGGTAGAGGTGGCAGAACGCGTCGCGCTCGGCGTCGGACAGCGCGGGCAGGTCGGGCACCTGCCGGTGCGGGTAGAAATGCACCTCGACCGGCCAGCGTGCCGCGGCGGGCACGAACGCCGTCCAGTGCTCGT
The DNA here is from genome assembly GCA_009377395.1 of Actinophytocola sp. Classification (GTDB taxonomy): domain Bacteria; phylum Actinomycetota; class Actinomycetes; order Mycobacteriales; family Pseudonocardiaceae; genus Haloechinothrix_A. The sequence continues at coordinate 8,609 of WHUB01000061.1, forward strand.
TCTCCGCGACGACCCTGGTGCCCGCCTTGCGCTCGGCGGCGAGCACGTCGGCGAACAGGTTGCGCCAGGTCCGCCTGCGGTAGGAGCGGGCCGTCGTCAGCATCCGCGCGGTGCGGGGCGCGGCGAACGGGAACGCGTAGATCTGCCCGTGCGGGTGTTGCAGCGTCACGCCGATCTCGACGCCCCGGTTCTCGAACGGCACCACCTGCTCGATGCCGGGTTGCAGGCCCAGCTCGATGGTGCGGTCGGCCCACGCCTCCAGTACCGTCCGCGCCCGCGTCGGCGTGAGCTGGGCGAACGAGCCGTTGTGGTCGCTGCTGAAGCAGACGACCTCGCAGTGACCGATGCCCGGCTGCCTCGGCACCATGTCGTCGTCGCCCGCTGGCAGCTCGCCGACGTCGGCGGCCAGCGAGGGGAACCGGTTGTCGAACACGACGACGTCGTAGTCGGCGGCCGGGATCTCGGTCTTGGCGCCGTTCCGCGACGGGCACAGCGGGCACTCGGCGACCTCGGGCAGGTGGGTGCGGCCCTGCCGGTGCGCGGCGATCGCGACCCACTCGTCGACCAGCGGGTCGTAGCGGAGTTCGCTGGCGACGGCCAGTTCCGGCAGCTCTCTGCTGTCGACTGGTCGGGCGCCGGGCTCGCCGTCGCCGTCGTCGTAGTAGATGAGCTGCCTGCCGTCCGCGAGCCGCGCCACTGTCTTCCTCATGACGGCTTTGACCGTACCGCTACAGCCGACGGTGCATCAGGTGCAGCCCCACGTACCCCTTCTCCGGGTGGTGGAACGCCTCCGGCACGGTCGTGAGGATCTCGAAGCCGAGCGAGCGCCACAGCTCGACGGCCCGGGTGTTGGTCTCGACGACCGCGTTGAACTGCATCGCCCGGTAACCGTCCGCGCGGGCCTGTTCCAGCGTGTACTGCGCGAGCCGCCTGCCGACGCCGCCGCCCGCGTGGTCGGGGTCGACCATGAACCCGGCGTTCGCGACGTGCGCGCCCGGCCCGCGCTGGTTGGGGTGGGTCTCCGAGGTGGCGACCACTCGGTCGTGCTCGTCGACGGCGACGATGGTGCGACCCGGCGGCCGGTGCATCCAGCGCGCCCGAGCCTCGGTCTCGTCGACGTCGGGTTCCCAGGTGAAGGTCGTCCCGTCGGCGACGATGCGCCGCAGGAACCGCCAGATCTGCGGCCAGTCCTCGGTCGTGGCGTCACGAAATCGCATGCGCCAAGATTAACTGCCGAAGCGCATGTCGAACCCGGAGATGCCCATGCTGGCCAGCGGCTTCCGGCCGTGCAGGAAGCCGAGCGGGCCGCCGGGGTTGATCCACCACGACGAGCGCACCAGCACCGGCTTGCCGGTCACCCGCACCGGGCTGCGCAGCGGGCCCTGCTGGATCACCGCGAACGCTGACGGCACCGCCACCGGCACGGTCGCCATCGGCACGAACGCCGCGCCCGCGATCGGGCCGTCGTCGGTGTGCGCGGTCGCGGTGACGGCTCGGCTCCGGGACCACTCGAACTTCGCCATGTCCTTCGGGATCCGCCACAACGCCCGGCCGCCCGCGAGCGAGGTCTCGCTGTCCACCCAGATGTCGGTGATGGACGCGGCGGGCTTGGCGCCGTCGTGCACCGCCACGGTCGCCATCAGCTCGCGGTAGGACAGCATCCCCGGCTCTTGGTAGTCCACCCACGCCGTGACCACGATGCCGCTGCCCGCAAGGATGATCGGCTCGACGCCGTCCGGCAGCGCGGGCAGCTCGCCTTCGGGCAGCCGCCACACCGACACGAACGCGTCGCCACAGAGCGTCCAGGGTTCGGGCGGGTAGTCCGTCATGCCTTCTCCGTCTCCACGGGGGTGATCGGCAGTCGCAGCGCGCCGGGCGCTGATTCGGGCACGGTCGGCCGTACCGGCGCGACCGGGTCGACGCGCGCATAGGGCTCGCCGAGCGCGGGCCGTGGGTCCGCCTCGCCCTTGTTCGGCCAGAACGCCATCGCGCGCTCGGCCTGCGCGGTGATCGTCAGCGACGGGTTCACGCCCAGGTTCGCTGAGATGGCCGAGCCGTCCACGACATGCAGCCCCTGGTAGCCGTACAGCCGCTGGTACGGGTCGACCACGCCGGTCTCGGCCGAGGTGCCGATGGGGCAGCCGCCGATGTAGTGCGCCGTGGACGGCACGTTGACGACGTCCATGTACAGCCCGAGCGGGTCGCCGCCGACCTTGGCGGCGTAGCGCCGGTTCGCCTCGTGCCCGATCGGGATCCAGGTCGGGTTCGGCTGACCGGTGCCCTGCCGGGTCGAGAGCCGGTGCCCGAACAGGCCACGCTTGCGGAACGACGTCAGCGAGTTGTCCAGCGACTGCATCACCAGCAGGATCACTCCTCGGTCCGAGGCGCCGCGCACGTCGACTGAGCGCAGGAACATGAGCGGGTGGCGCAGTATCAGCCACAGGAACCGCAGCCAGCGCATCCGGCCGCCGTCGACCATCGGCGCGGACAGCGGGAACAGCGCGTTCTGGCCGGAGCCGTAGTGACACACCTCGATGTGGGTGTCCGGTTCCGGGTGGATCGACGATGTGATCGCGATGCCCTGGGCGAAGTCGTGCCTGTTCCGGCTGAGCGAGACCAGGATCGCCTCGGAGTTGGTGCGGGTCAGCTCGCCGAGGCGCGACGACAGCCTCGGCAGTCGCCCGGTGTCCTTGAGCTGGTGCAGCAGCTGCTGCGTGCCGAGCGCGGCGGCCGAGAACACCACCTGCTCCGCCGTGTAGCGGCGACGGCGCTTGCGCAGCAGGCTCCCGGAACGCACCGTGGTGACCTCGTAGCCTCCCCCGTCCAGCGGCCGGACGTCGGTCACCGTGGTCATCGGATGGACCTGGGCGCCTGCTTGCTCGGCGAGGTAGAGGTAGTTGGTCGGGGTGGTGTTCTTGGCGTTGTGCGGGCAGCCGGTGAAGCACTGCGCGCAGTGCACGCAGCCGGTGCGCTCCGGACCCGCGCCGCCGAAGTACGGGTCGGGCACGGTCTTGCCCTCCTCGTCACCGAAGAACACGCCGACCTGGGTGGGGTGGAAGGTGTCGGCGACACCCAGCTCCTCGGCGACCTCGCACAGCACCTCGTCGGCCGGGGTCATCCTCGGGTTGGTGGTCACGCCGAGCATGCGTTTCGCCTGGTCGTAGTAGCGCGCCAGCTCGGCGCGCCAGTCGGTGATGTGCGCCCAGGCCGGGTCGGTGTAGAACTTGTCGAGCGGCTCGTACAGCGTGTTGCCGTAGATCAGCGAGCCGCCGCCGACGCCGCTGGCGCTGAACAGCGCGCACTTGCCGAGCCAGCTGATCCGCTGCGTGCCGGTGAGCCCCAGCTTCGGCGCCCAGATCGACTTGCGCAGGTTCCAGTTCGTCTTCGGGTAGTCCTCGGGGCGCCAGCGCCGTCCCGACTCGACCACGCCCACCCGGTAGCCTTTCTCGGTCAGCCGCATCGCCGACACGCTGCCGCCGAACCCCGAGCCGATGACGAGGACGTCGTAGTCGTAGGTACTCACGCGGCGGCCTCCAGCAGTCGGTAGTCGTCCGGGTCGAGGGTTCGGGTGGCCAGCCGGTAGGCGCTGACCGTGCCCGGCCAGTTGGTGGTGATGCGGCCGTGCTCGTTGCGGTACCAGCTCGAACAGAGCGTCCACACTGAACGGTCCAGCCTGCGGTTGAGCCGCTCGTCGAACCGCCGCGCGACCTCGGGCTTGACGTCCATGGCGGCCGCGCCGTTGCTCGCGAGCAGGCGCACCGCCTTGCCGATGTAGCGGGCCTGGCATTCGAGCATGTAGATGATGGACCCGACGCCGAGGTTGGTGTTCGGCCCGTACATCAGGAACATGTTGGGAAAGCCCGGCACGGTGATGCCGAGATAGGCGTGCGCGCCGGTGCTCCACTCGTCGGCGAGCTTCCGGCCGTCGCGGCCGTGCACCGCCATCGGGCCGAGGAACTCGGTGGTCTTGAAGCCGGTGCCGTAGATGATGACGTCGGCCTCGTGCAGCACGCCGTCGGTGGTGCGCACGCCGCCGGGCTCGACGCGCTCGATGCCGGTGGTCTCCACGTGGACGTTCGGCTCGCCCAGCGCGGGGTAGTAGTCGCCGGAGAACAGCCCGCGCTTGCAGCCGGGCGCGTAGTCGGGGGTGAGCTTGGCGCGCAGCCGCTCGTCGGGAACCTGTTTGCGCAGGTGACGGTTGGCGATCGCGGCCACCAGCGGGCGCATCGGCGGCAGGTCGACCAGCCCGAGCGCGAGCACCTCGCACAGCAGCCAGAACCCGAACCGCTCGGCCAGCCGGGTGAACGGCAGCCAGCGGAACATCCGGTGGTGCCACGGCCGGTAGACCACCTCGGGGCGCGGCAGCACCCACGGCGCCGACCGCTGGAACACCGTCAGGTGCGAGACCTCCGGCTGGATCGCGGGCACGAACTGCACCGCGCTCGCGCCGGTGCCGATCACCGCGACCCGCTTGCCGCGTAGGTCGACGGCGTGGTCCCACTCGGCGGAGTGGAACGCCGGACCGGTGAAGGTGTCGATGCCCTCGATGTCGGGCAGCGACGGCCGGGAGAGCTGGCCGGTGGCGGGCACGAAGACGTCGGCGGTGTGCTCCTCGCCGGTGTCGGTGACGAGCCGCCACTTCGCGTCGTCGTAGGTGGCGGAGGTGACCTCGACGCCGAACCGGATGTGCCGCCGCAGGTCGTTGTCGTCGACGACGTGCCGCATGTAGTCCTTGATCTCGGCCTGCGGGGAGAACCGCGATGACCAGGCCGGGTTCGGGTCGGTGGAGAACGAGTAGTACGGCGACGGGATGTCGCAGGCGGCGCCGGGGTAGGTGTTCTCGCGCCACACCCCGCCGACGTCGTCGCCCTTCTCCAGCAGCACGAAGTCGTCGAATCCGGCGCGCTTTAGCTCCAGCGCCATGCCGATGCCGCCGAAGCCGCTGCCGACGATCGCAATTCTCATGGGCTTACCGTAGCCCCGTTGACGCCGGGACAGCAGCGAGCCGCGGCCACGAAATCAATACTTTCGGCCATAATTCCAGCCATGGTGGAACGTGCGGCGGCCTCGGTGCGGGAGTGGGACTTCCCGCGCGCGGCCGCGAGCGTGCTGCTGATGACCCGGTTCGCCGCCGAGCACGGCGTCGGCCACGAGGACATGCTGCGCGGCGCTGCGCTCACGCTGGCCGAGGCCGAGGACCCGGACACCCAGATCGACGCGCACCAGGAGCTGGCGGTGGTCCGCAACCTCGTCGCGCACCTCGGTGACGAGCCCGGGCTCGGGCTGCGGGTCGGCTCGCGCTACCAGGTCACCACGTTCGGGATCTTCGGTTTCGCCTGCGTCAGCAGCCCCACGCTGCGCGACGTCATCTCGTTCGCGCTGCGGTACTGGGACCTCAGCTTCGCGTTCGGCATTCCGGAGGTGGAGATCGGCGGCTTCGAGATCAGGATCGAGCTGCACGACGAGGCCGTGCCCGGTCAGCTGCGGCGGTTCCTCGTCGAGCGCGACCTGGCCGCGATGTACACGATCATGAACGACCTGCTGCCGATGGGCGTCCCGATCAGCGGCCTCGAGTTCGCCTTCCCCGCGCCGTCTTCGCTGGACGACTACCAGGCGGTGTTCGGCGCGCGGCCGGACTTCGACCGGCCCGCGCACGTCGCGACCTTCGACGTCGCCTACCTGGACAAGCCGTTGCCGCAGGCCAACGCCCAGACGGTTGCGATGTGCGAGGCGCAGTGCCGGGAGCTGGTGGCGCGGCGCCGGGCGCGCAGCGGGATCTCGCACGAGGTGCGGGAGCGGCTGGTCAGCCTCGGTGGCGCCGACACCGGGATGGACGCGATCGCGCGGGATCTCAACGTGAGCACCCGGACGCTGCGGCGCAAGCTGTCCGAGGCGGGCACGAGCTATCGGCTGCTGCTGGACGAGGTGCGCGAGGCGCTCGCGGAGGAGATGCTCGCGACCGGCGCGCTGTCGGTGTCCGACGTCGCCGTCCGCCTCGGCTACGCCGAAGCGACCAGCTTCATCCACGCCTTCAAGCGCTGGAAGGGCGTGACCCCCAAGGCCTTCACCCGGCGGTAGTCTCCTCGACCAGCCAGTCGAGATACTCCGTGCTGCCGCCCTCGATCGGCGTCGCGATGATCTCGGGGACGTCGTAGTCGTGCCTGGCCTTGAGGTGCTCGGTCAGCTCGGGCACGCGGCCCGCGACGGTCTTGATGTCGAGGCGCCACTCCTGCTCGGTCTGCACCGTGCCTTCCCACCGGAACACGCTGGTCAGCGGCCCGACCACCTGCGCGCACGCGCCGAGCCGGTGCTCGATCGCGCTCGCGGCCAGCGTCGTCGCCGCGGCCTCGCTGTCGGTCGTCGTGGACACGATCACGTGATCAGCTGGCATGGGTCGAGGGTAACGCTCAGCCGCGGCCGAGGAGCGTGCACACCACGTGCGCGATGCCGGTCGCGTCGAGCGAGCAGGCCCGCAGCAGCTCGTCGCGAGATGCGGGCAACGGGAAGCGCGGCGGCAGGGCGTGGGTGACGATCCGGGTGCCCGAGCCGGCCGCCGCGAGGGCCTGCGCCAGCCGGGCGCCGAGCCCACCGATCGCCGTCGTCTCCTCGGCGACGACGGCCATGCGGTGCGGGGCGAGCAGCTTGATCAACGCCGGGTCGACGGGCACCGTCCAGCGCGGGTCGAGCACGGTCACGTCGATCCCGTGCGGCGCCAGCGACTCCGCCGCCGCGACGCACGGCTGGGCGAGCGCGCCGGTCGAGACCAGCACGACGTCCGGCTCGGCCGCCTCCCGCAGCACGTCACACGAGCCGAGGCTGCGGACGGCGGGCACGTCGAGCGGCGCCGCGCCCGGCGGAAACCGCAGCACGGTCGGCCCGGTGTCCCGCTCGACGGCGTGGCGCAGCAACTCCCTGAGCCGGACGGTGTCGCGCGGCGCGGCGAGCCGCAGTCCGGGGACGGTGGCGAGCGCGGCGGGGTCCCACATGCCGTGTCCGCCCTGGTCGGTCAAGCCCGCGTGGTCGAGCGCGACCGTGACCGGCAGCCGCTGGCGCGCGACGTCGGTGAGCAGCCGGTCGAACGCCCTGGTCAGCGCATCCGCGCGCACCGTGACCACTGGACGGGCGCCGCCGAGCGCGAGGCCCGCCGCCGAGCCGATCGCGTGCGGCTCGGCGGTGCCGACGTCGAAGACCCGGCCGGGAAACCGGGTCGCGAACGCGCCGACGCCCGTCCCCGCCGTCACGCACACCACGTCCTCGCGGGTCTCGCCGATCGCGGCGAGCTCCGACTCGAACACCGACGCCCACGTCCTGCGGGCGCGGGTGCGCCGCCGCTTCGGCGCGGATTGCGTTGGTATCGCGTCAGAACTGGCGTGACCGGCGCGGGTGACGCAGTGGACCAGGGCGGGACGGCCGACGGTGGCCGCGCGACGCAACGCCCGCTCCAGCGCGTCGGTGTCGCGCCCGTCGACGGGTCCGATGTAGACGAAACCGAGATCGGTGAACAGGTTGTTCCGCAGCGGTTTCCCCTGCCGTTGCACCGGAATCCGGCTTGCTGTCAGCCCCGCCGCCGCGCGCTTCAGTTCCGCGAGGTGCCGGGTGAGCCCGCCCTGCGCCGGGGTGTAGGCCTCGCCGTCGTCGTGCAGCACAACGACGACCGGCCGGGCCGGTGCCGCGCCGATGCTGTTGAGCGCTTCCCAGCCGAGCCCGCTGGACAGCGCGTCGGCGCCGATGACGGCGACCACCCGCCGCCGTCGCGTCAGGCCGCGCATCGTGAACGCCTTCGCCAGCCCGTCGGCGTGACACAGCGGCGTCGCCGGATGCCCGTCCTCGCCGTCGAACAGCAGCATGTCCTTGGAAGCGGTGAAGATCCGGTGCACCGCGAGCGACAGCTCGTCGGCCGGTCGCGCGACGTCGGCCTCGGTTCCGCCCGAACTGGTCACAGTCCACCACCCATCGGACGGACGCTGGTTTTCCTCGTCGTTCCGGCACATGAACTGATCAGTTCCGATTCCGAAGTTACCAGCGCCGGATCGGCGCGGTACATTCCCCGAAAGTGCGACCAGGCGGGGTGTGCAGAGTGTGGACACTCGCGATCCTGGGTCTGGCGTTTCCGCGTCGCTGGTGCGACCGTGGCTGTGACGCGTGTCTGAGGTGTGCCGATGACTCCGAGGAGGCCAGCATGTTCGTGCCGTTCAGTGCCCGGGATTTCCTGGATCGGGCGGAGCACGTCTATGGCGAACGAACCGGAATCGTGGATGAACCCGACCAACCGGCGGAACCACTCACGGACCTGACGTACAAGCGGGTCGGCGAGTACGCGCGGGCGCAGGCGGCCGGTCTCGACGCGCTCGGCGTCGAGCAGGGCGAGCGCGTCGCGATCGTCTCGCACAACAGCGCCCGGCTGCTGACGTCGTTCTTCGGCGTCTCCGGCTACGGCAGAGTGCTCGTCCCGATCAACTTCCGGCTGACGGCCGACGAGATCCGCTACATCGTGGAGCACTCCGGCGCCAGCGTGCTGCTCACCGACCCCGAGTTGGCGGACACGGTCGCCGACATCCCGGTCAAACGCCGCTTCACGCTCGGCGCGGACAGCGACAAGGAGCTGTACCGCTTCGACGCCGACCCCACGCTGTGGCCTGCCGACGAGGGCGCCACCGCCACCATCAACTACACCAGCGGCACCACCGCGCGGCCGAAGGGTGTGGAGCTGACCCACCGCAACATCTGGGTCAACGCGACGACGTTCGCCCTGCACGCGGGGGTGACCGACCGGGACGTCTACCTGCACACGCTGCCGATGTTCCACTGCAATGGCTGGGGCATGCCGTTCGCGATGGCAGGACTCGGCGTGCCGCAGATCGTCATTCGCAAGATCGACGGCGCCGAGATCCTGCGCCGCATCGAGCGGCACGGCGTCACGGTGCTCTGCGCCGCGCCCGCCGTCGTCAACGCCGTGCTCGACGCCGTCAAGGACTGGGACGGCGAGATTCCCGGCCGGGACCGGGTGCGCGTCATCGTCGCGGGCGCGCCGCCGCCTACCGCGACCGTTGAGCGGGTCCAGACCGAGCTGGGCTGGGAGTTCATCCAGATTTACGGGCTCACCGAGACCTCGCCGCTGCTGACCATCAACCGCTCCCGCTCGGAGTGGGACGAGCTCACTCCGGCCGAGCGGGCGAGCAAGCTGGTGCGCGCCGGAGCGCCCGCGCTCGGCGTGACGCTGCGGACATCGGAGTCCGGCGAGGTGCTCGCCAGGTCCAATGTGGTCCTCGAAGGGTACTGGGAGCAGCCGGAGGAGAGCGCGAAACAGCTCGAAGGCGGCTGGTTCCACACCGGCGACGGCGGCCTGATCGACGGCGACGGCTACCTCACCATCAGCGACCGCAAGAAGGACGTCATCATCACCGGCGGCGAGAACGTGTCCTCGATCGAGGTGGAGGACTGCCTGTTCAGCCATCCCGCGGTCGCCGAGGTCGCGGTGATCGGGGTGCCCGACGAGAAGTGGGGCGAGACGATCAAGGCGCTGGTGGTGACGACGCCGGGTGCCGAGGTGACCGAGGCAGAGCTGATCGCGCACTGCAAGGAGGGGCTCGCCCGGTACAAGGCGCCGACGACGGTGGAGTTCCGCACCGAGCTGGCCCGCACCGCGACCGGCAAGCTGCAGAAGTTCAAGCTCCGCGCGCCCTACTGGGAGGGCCGCGACCGCCAGGTGAGTTAACACCCGACGACCCCAAGGTGGCCGGACCGGTCGGTCCGGCCACCTACTTTTGTCTCATCGTTCAAGATCTAGCGCGATTTCCTGGCCAAACTCACAACACGCCGGTGTTCGCCCTCACATACGGTTTTGCGAACTGCACGACGCGCCCGTCGTCTCGGTCATCGAGCCGGGGTGCGTCTCGATAGCGTGTCAAAGGAGAACCAATGCTCGCGCAGATCGAGAAGACGATCAACAACTGGTTCACCCCGATAGCCGACGGCCTCGGCGGTTTCGTGTTCGCCGAGGTCACCGTGTTCGGCACGACCTTCCCGTGGATCGTGGCCTGGTTGGTCCTCGCCGGAGTGATCTTCAGTGTCTACTTCGGATTCATCCAGGTCCGGGCGTTCAAGCTCGCCACCGAGGTGGTGCGGGGCAAGTACACCCGGCCGGACGAGCCGGGGGAGATCAGCCACTTCCAGGCGCTGTCCTCGGCGTTGTCGGGCACGGTGGGGCTCGGCAACATCGCCGGTGTCGGCGTCGCGGTCACCATCGGCGGCGCGGGCGCGACGTTCTGGATGATCGTCTGTGGGCTGTTCGGCATGTGCACCAAGTTCGTCGAGTGCACGCTCGGCGTGAAGTACCGCGAGGAGCACCCGGACGGCACGGTGTCCGGTGGCCCGATGCACTACCTGCGCAAGGGCATCGCCGAGCGGCTTCCCGGCCCGGCGGGCAAGGCGATCGGCGGGACGTTCGCCGGGCTCGCCTCGATCATGATCCTGCTGTTCGGCATCGGCGGCGGCAACATGTTCCAGGCCAACCAGACCGTCGCGCAGATCCGTGGCGTCACCGGCGGATCGGACAGCTTCCTCGCGGGTGACGGCGCCGCGCTCGTCCTCGGCATCGTGCTCGCGCTCGCCGTCGGCGCGACGATCTTCGGCGGCATCAAGTCGATCGGCAGGGTGACGAGCAAGCTGGTGCCGTCCATGGCCATCATCTACGTCGCCGCCTGCGTGATCGTCATCGTGGCCAACGCCCACCTCGTGCCCGCGGCCTTCGGCGCGATCGTCAGCGGCGCGTTCACCGGCGAGGGCGTGGTCGGCGGCGCGGTCGGCGCGCTGATCGTCGGCTTCACCAGGGCCGCGTTCTCCAACGAGGCCGGTCTCGGTTCCGCCCCGATCGCGCACTCGGCGGTCAAGACCAGCTACCCCGCGACCGAGGGCATCGTCGCGCTGCTCGAGCCGTTCATCGACACCGTGGTCGTGTGCACCATGACGGCGCTGACCATCGTCATCGCCGACTCGCGGTTCTGGCACCAGGCTCAGGCGGAGTATGCCAAGACCGGCACCGAGGCCGACGGTGTGACCGTCACGTCGAGCGCGTTCGAGACGGTGCTGCCCGGATTCCCGTACGTGCTCACCGTCGCGGTCATCCTGTTCGCCGTCTCGACGATGATCACCTGGGGCTACTACGGCCAGAAGGCGTGGAACCACCTGTTCGGCGCCAGCGCGCTGAGCACCCGTGTCTACCAGACGGTGTACTGCTTCTTCATCGTCGTCGGTTCGGTGCTGACCTTCAGCAGCGTGCTCGACTTCACCGACGCAGTGCTGTTCCTCCTCGCGCTGATCAACATCTCCGGCCTCTACCTGCTGGCCCCGGTGGTCAAGAAGGAGCTGGCGAGGTTCCGCGCCCGGGTGCGCGAGATCAAGGCCGACGACGAGCTGGAGCGGGTCGGCTGACACATGGGGAAGGCGGATGCCGGCATGGTCGAGTCACAGCGGGTGCTGCTGATCGGGACGGGGTCGTTGAGCGTCTCGGTCGCCGAGCAGGCTCGCCGCTGGGGCTCGACCGTGCGGCAGCTGTCCTCGCCGTCCGACCAGCAGCTCCGCGACGCGCTCGGGGAGGACTGGGACGTGGTCGCGATCGTCAGCCACGACGACATCCTCGCGCTGCGCTACGCCCTGCTGGTGGAACACATCCGGCCCGGCATCCGGCTGCTGGTGACGATCTTCGATCGGACGGTCGGCGGCGAGGTGGTGCGCTCGGTGCCCAACTGCACCGTGCTCGCGATGACCGACGCGCTGGTGCCCGCGCTGCTCGGGCCGTGCGTGGCGGAACACCTGCTGAGCCTGCACGCCGAGTCCGATGACTACCTCGCGGTCGCGGACGAGCGCGGCGAACCCGCGCTGGCGCGGTTGCCCGCGAAGGGGGTGGCGCGTCGCCGGGGGCTCGCGGCACGACTGGTGGCACAGTGCCGACCGCACGATGCGACGTCGCGGGCGCTGCTCGCGGGGTTCGCGGGACTGCTCGCCGTGCTGCTGGCCGACACCCTGCTCGGTGTCCTCGTGCTGCACGAGCCCCCGGCGACGGCGCTGTGGCACGCCTCCCGGGTGCTGACCACGGTCGGGTCGTCCGGCGCGGCGACGCACGCGGCCGCCTGGTACCACGTCGTCTCGGCGCTGACCATGCTGGCGGCGCTCGCCTTCGCGGCGCTGTTCACCGCCGGCCTCGTCGACCGCATGACCTCGCATCGGCTGACCGGCATCATCGGCGGCCGGGCGGTGCCGCGCCGGGGCCACGTCATCGTGGTCGGGCTCGGGCAGGTCGGCCTGCGGCTGTGCCAGGAGCTGCGGCGGCTCGGCGTCGGCGTGGTGGCGGTGGAACGCGACCAGTCGGCGCCGTGCGTCGCGCTGGCCCGCGCGACCGGCATCCCGGTGGTCATCGGGCGCGGCGGCGACCGGTTTCTGTTGCGGCGGCTGTCGATCCGGCGGGCGCGGGCCATCGCGGCGGTGGCCTCCGATCCGCTCGACAACGTCGCGGTCGCCGTCGCGGCGCGGGCGGTCGCGCCGGACCAGCGCATCGTGCTGCGAGCCGGTGGCGAGGACGACGTCGTCAGCGAGAGCCGGTCGCTGTTCCGCATCGCCACGGTCTGCGACATCAACCGGATCGGCGGCGCGTTCATCGCGGCCACCGCGCTCGGGCTGCGGCCGCGTGCGGCGTTCACGGCCGGCACCCGCACCTGGGCGGTGTGGCAGACACCGGACGGCGGCCACGAACTGTCCGATGTGGAGGTTCAGTCCGAGGTGTCGCTCCCGGCGCCCTGACGCGCGGCGCTCTGCTCGAGCAGCTCGATCACGCGGCGCGCGGCCGGATGGTGTGCGACGGCAGGCCGGACCGCCACGCTGACGTGCCGGACCGGTGTCGGCGCCACCACCGGCACCCTGACCAGCCCGGCGGGCAGCTCCGCGATGCCGAGCCGCGGCAGCACGGTGATGCCGATTCCGGTGGCCACGAAGGAGATCGCGGTGCGGTAGTCGTGCGTCTCGACCGCGAACTCCGGGCTGAACCCCGCCTCGGCACAGGCCTTGAGCAGCACCTCGCGGCACGCCCCGTTCTTGACGTCGTTGTCCACCCAGCGGCAGCCCGCCAGCTCGGCGAGCGGCACTTCGTCCTTGCCCGCCAACGGATCGTCCGCCAGGACGACGGCGAGGTAGGGGTCCGCGATGAGACGCCGGACGTCGCGCCGCCCGTCGTGGTCGGTGCGGGCGTGTTCCACGAAGAGGTCGATGTCCGGCGGGGACTGGTTGCCGAGGCCGTACTCGGTGATCCGCAGGTCGATCCGCAGGTCGGGGAACTCGGTGCGCAGCGCGGCCACGACCGGGGGCAGCCAGGTGGTGCCCGCCGAGCCGAAGTAGCCGATCGAGAGGCTGCCCATCCGGCCGGCGCGCAGGTCGCTGACGACGCCCTCGATGCGCGTGAGCGTCTCGAACAGCGACTCGGCCTCGGCGGCGAGGGCGTGACCGGC
>WHUB01000061.1:22114-26648 GCA_009377395.1 Actinophytocola sp.
AGCCGGTCGCGACGACGGCCCGCAGTAGCCGGAGACGAGGCAGGTCGAGCATGGCACGACTGTACACCGTGACTTAACGGTAGTGAAGAAATATTCGCTTGTGCTGATGTGTGAGTGCGCCGAGGATGGAGGCGTGATCAATCAGAGTTCTGCTCCCACTGCCCCGAAAACCGGCGATGCCAAGGCGTTGCTCGCCGCCGGCGTGACCGTGTTGCTGTGGGCGTCGTCGTTCGTCGCGATCCGCGACATCGGCCACACGCTCTCGGCCGGATCCATGGCGTTGCTGCGGCTCGCCGTCGCGGCGACCGCGCTCACCGTGATGGTGGTCGTCATGACCCGCCGAGTGCCGCGTATCCCCAGGTCGTGGCGTTCGCTGCGGCTGATTCTCTGCTACGGCGTGCTGTGGCTCGCGGGCTACACGGTGGTGCTCAACTCCGCCGAGCAGCACGTCGACGCCGGGACGGCGGCGCTGCTCGTCTCGCTCGCGCCACTGCTGGTCGCCTTCGGCGCCGGGCGGTTCCTCGGCGAGGGGTACCCGCGTCCGCTGCTGCTCGGGTCGGCGATCGCCTTCAGCGGTGTCGCGGTCATCGCGCTCGACTTCTCCGGTGATCGCGACGGGATCGGCATCGTGCTGTGCCTGACCGCGGCCGTGCTGTACGCGGCGGGCGTGCTGATTCAGAAGGTCACGCTGCGCATGGTCGACGGGCTGACCGTCACCTGGCTCGGCTGCGTCATCGCGACCGTCGCGCTGCTGCCGTTCGCGCCGGGGCTCGTCGACGAGCTGGCATCGGCCCCGGCCGACGCGATCGCCGGCACCGTCTACCTCGGACTGTTCCCGACCGCGATCGGCTTCAGCACCTGGGCGTACGCGCTGCGCCGGATGGACGCGGGCAGGCTCAGCGCCACCACGTACGCGGTGCCGGCGCTGTCGGTGCTGCTGTCCTGGGTGCTGCTGGCCGAGGTGCCGACCGTGTTCGGCTTCGCCGGGGGCGCGCTGTGCCTGCTCGGCGTCGCGATCTCCCGTCGCAGGCCACGTCCGTCCGCAACGTATTCAACCGAGAGGTTGACAACGTGCGAGGCGTCGTCGTAACGTCGTATTCAACCAACAGGTTGAAGAAGTGAGGGCGACGTGACCGACGACCGGCTGTCCCAGGTGTTCGCCGCGCTGGCGGACCCGACCCGGCGCGACATCGTGGCCCGGCTCGCCTCGGCGGATGCCACCGTTAACGAGCTGGCCGAGCCCTACGACGTCAGTGTGCAGGCGGTGTCCAAGCACATCCGCGTGCTGGAGGACGCCGGGCTGGTCAGCCGGACCAGGGACGCGCAGCGCCGGCCCTGTCACCTCGAAGCCGAGGTCTTCGACCTGATGACGAAGTGGATCGAACGGTATCGGCAGGAAGCGGAGGAGCGGTTCCGCCGCCTCGACGCCGTGCTGGAACGGATGAAGGGAGAGGTCTCGGACACCGAGACCCGGACGGAGGGACAAGCATCATGAGCACCACCACTCACCACAACGAGACCCAGATCGTGGCAGACCCCAACCTGCCGACGATCGTGCTGGTTCGCGAGTTCGAGGCGTCGCCGGAGCTGGTGTTCCGGGCCTACACCGAGCCGGAGCTGGTGCGCCAGTGGCTCGGGCCGCGCAGGCTGACGATGCACATCGACCGCTACGACGCCCGCACGGACGGCTCATATCGGTTCCGGCACATCGACACGGACGGCACCGAGTACCGCTTCCGGGGCGTGTTCCACGAGGTGCGCCCGCACGACCGGATCGTGCAGACGTTCACCTACGAGGACGTCCCGGAAGGGGTCTCGCTGGAGACGGCGACCTTCGAGGACCTCGGCGGCCGCACCCGGGTCACCACGACGTCCGTTGTGGACACCATGGAGGCCCGCGACGCGATGATCGCCAGCGGCATGGAGACCGGCATCAAGGAAGGCTACGAGCGGCTCGACGAGCTGCTTGCCGGAATGAAGTGATGAACGTGGTCAGTGCGGCGGACGAGCACCGCGTGATCGCGGCCGGGTTCACCGACCGCGTGCGCGGCCCGACGCCTGGGACGACTCGGCGCCGTGTGAGGGATGGGTGGCGCGCGACGTCGTGCGCCACCTCGTGGCGTGGTTCCCGGCCTTCCTGCGTTCCAGCGCGGGCGTCAAAGCTGCCCGCCGGGCCGTCGGTCGACGACGACCCGGTCGCGGCGTGGACCGTGCCCCGGTAACCGAACGCGCTCGCCGCACGACCAAGTCGTCGGAATGCTGACGACGAGGAGGTACGGCGATGAGCGGACGTGTGGTGCACTTCGAGATCCCGTTCGACGAGGGCGAGCGGGCGCGCGGCTTCTACCGGGAGGCGTTCGGCTGGGACCTGATGGAGTTCCCCGGGATGGACTACACCATCGTGACGACCGGCCCGACGGCCGAGCAAGGGCCGCCGAGCGAGCCCGGGTTCATCAACGGCGGGATGCTCCAGCGAGGCATGAACCCGGCCAACGGTCCGGTGGTCGTCGTCGAGGTGGACGACATCGACGCGGCACTGGAGAAGATCGGCGGCCTCGGCGGGCGGACGGTCGTCGGCAAGACGACGGTCGGCGAGATGGGGTTCTCGGCGTACTTCACCGACCCCGAGGGCAACGTGATCGGGCTGTGGGAGAACGCATGGCAAGGCTGAGGCGGCGTTCGGTCGGCACAATGGCGGCGTGAACGTGGTCGTCCTGTCCGACACGCACGCGCCGCGCCGGTGGAAGTCGTGCCCGCCCGAGGTGGCCGAGCACCTCAGGTGGGCGGACGTGATCCTGCACGGTGGCGACGTGTGCACCGCGGACGTGCTCGACGAGCTCGCGGCGTACGCGCCGGTGCACGCGGTGTTCGGCAACAACGACCGCGAGGACGTCGCGGACTGGGGTGCGCCGGAGACGCTGGAGATCGACCTCGCTGGGCTGCGTGTCGGCATGATCCACGACGCCGGTCGGGTCGACGGCAGGCTGGCCAGGATGCGGTGCCGGTTCCCGTCGGCCGACCTGGTGGTGTTCGGTCACTCGCACATTCCGATGGACCGCTCCGGCGACGGCGTGCGGATCTTCAACCCCGGTTCGCCGACCGATCGCAGGCGGCAGCCGCACGGCACCATCGGCCTGCTGCGGATCGAGGACGGCGTGCTGGCCGATGCCCGCATCGTGCCGGTGACCTGACGGTCTCCCGGCGCTTGCCACCCGGGCCGGGGAGCAGATCGTGCACGGCAACGTGGCGGAGCTGCGCCGGGCGGCCCGCCTGCTTGAGGCTTACGAACAGCTCTGGCGCGACCGCGTCAGGGCATTGAAGAGATCCTCGCTGAGGATGCTGAGAGGGGAAGCAAGTCATGGCCGTGGTGAGTACGCACAGAGATGTGGCGGCGTTGACGCTCACGCTCGTCGCCGAGTTCGACGCCAGCGTGGAGCGGGTGTGGCAGGTGTGGGAGGACCCGCGCCAGTTGGAGCGGTGGTGGGGCCCGCCGGGGTGGCCCGCCACAGTGGAGCAGCACGACTTCGTGGTCGGCGGCTGGTGCCGCTACCACATGACCGGCCCCGAGGGGGAGAAGTCGCGCGGCTGGTGGACGTTCACCGCGATCGACGCACCACGCCGGCTCGAGTTCGATGACGGGTTCGCCGACGAGAACGGCGACCCGGTGACCACAATGGACTCGATGCACATGGCCATCACGCTGGAAGACGTCGGCGGCACAACCCGCATGACCTCGGTGACGACGTTCACGAGCGCCGAGCAGCTCGAACAGCTGTCGGAGATGGGCATGGAAGAAGGCGCCCGGCAGGCAATGGGCCAGATCGACGAGGTGCTGGCCGGGGCGTAGGCGCCCATGTCGACATGTGGCCAGGTCGGGCGGGCACGCGAGTTCGCGGGCCTGCCCGACACGCGCCCTTGAGTTAGCTGGTGTCGGGCGGATGGAAGGTCTGGTTGCGGAGGGGTGTCTGGCGCGGGTCCAGCCATGCCGGCGGGACGCACTCCGGTTTGCCGTCGTCGGCCATGCGGATGGTCCACTCGCTGCTGTGAACGAGCCGGTGATGCGCTTGGCATAACAGGACCATGTTGTCCAGATCGGATGGACCGCCGTGGATCCAGTCGGCGATGTGGTGTGCTTGGCACCAGTTGCTGGGCCTGGTGCAGCCGGGGAAGACACAGCCACGATCCCGAAGCCCGAGGGCGCGGCGCTGTGCTGTCGTGGCCAGCCGGGTTTCGCGGCCGAGGTCGAGCACCTCGCCACTGGTGCCCAGCACGGCCGGGATCACCCTGGCGTCGCAGGCGAGCAGGCGTGCCTGTTCAGCGGTGATGGGTATGTCGCCGTTGAGCAGCGGCGGTTCGCCGCGCCCGCGTAGATCGCCGAGGCTCATGGTGACGAGCAGGGCGGTTTTCTCGCCTGCTTCGGTGGGTAGGTCGGCCGCCCGGTGGGTGTGGTCGAGTAGTTCGGCGAACGCATCGCCCTGACGTTGGTCGATCGGGCGGGTGTCGCGTTGGCCGTCCGGTCCGGGGCGTGGATTGG
>WHUB01000620.1 GCA_009377395.1 Actinophytocola sp.
TCGGTTACACCCTGGGTGGCGGGCTACCCGTCCTCGCGAGGACGTACGGCTTCTCGGCGGACCACGTGCGTGGCCTGGAGATCGTCACGGCCGACGGGCGCGTCCAGTGGGTCGACGGTGACACGGCGCCGGACCTGTTCTGGGCGCTTCGCGGTGGGCAGGGCAACTTCGGCGTCGTCACGTCGATGGTCGTCGACCTCGTTCCTATGGCCAGTTTCTACGGCGGTGCGATCTGCTATCCGGGTGAGTACGCCGCGACGCTGCTGCAGGCGTTCCGGGAGTGGGCACGCACGCTCACCGAGCGGACGTCGACCTCGGTCGCGTTGTTGCGCCTGCCGCCTATGCCCATCGTCCCCGAGCCGCTTCGCGAACGATTCGTGCTCGCGCTGCGCATGGCCCACGTCGGTACGTCGGAGGAGGGTGCGAGCATCGTTGCGCCGATGCGCGCCGCGGCGCCGATACTGCTCGACGGGATCGGTGAAATGCCGTACACCGCGGTC
>WHUB01000621.1 GCA_009377395.1 Actinophytocola sp.
GTCAGCCGGGATGCCCAGGAAGAAGCCGATGCGTCGCACCTGGTGCTCCTGGAGGCCGATGAGCGCATGCAGGGGCAGCCGCAGGATGGCCTCCGGCTTCGTCTTCGCCGTCTCCTCGATCTCGACGCCGCCCTCGGCCGACGCGATGGCGGTGATCGCGCGCGAGGCGCGGTCCAGGATGAGGCCGAGGTAGTACTCGTGCGCGATGTCCGCGGCCGGGGCAACCAGCACGGTCTTGACCGTGGTGCCCTTGATGTCGACCCCGATGATCTCGCGTGCTCGCTCCTCGGCCTCATCCGGGCTGGCGGCGAGCTTCACCCCACCAGCCTTGCCACGTCCTCCGACCAGGACCTGGGCCTTGACCACCACCGGACCGCCGATGCGCTCGGCCGCGGCCCGCGCCTCCTCCGGTGTCGTGGCCGTCCCGCCGTCGAGCATCGGTACACCGTGGCGAGCGAGGATCTCCTTGCTCCGATATTCCTGGAGCTTCACGAACGTCT
>WHUB01000622.1 GCA_009377395.1 Actinophytocola sp.
AGAGCGAAGCGCTCGGCGAACTCGGCCGCCAGCCGCTCGCGCTCGCTGAGGGCGTCGCTCCCCCGCCAACTCGCGACCTCGGCGTAGAACCCCTCGTCGGCGCCCGAGGCCTCGCCGTCCCGGGCCCGCGTCCCCTGGCAGACCGCGCAATCGTTGATCAACGCGATCGTCCAGCGGGCGGCCTCGCGCTCGCGCACCGGCAGTTGCGAGTGGCCGTACACGGCCTCCGACAGGGCGCCCATCCCCGCCGCCATCTTCGGCCGCAGCAACGCCCAGTCGACGTGCTCCCCCATCCCCCGCTCAGGAAACTCGATCCGTGCCACGACGGGGACGATACGGCACCGGGCCTATGACCGGCGCGCGAGCGGGTTCACCCAGCGCAGCTCGTCGAAGCGGGCGAAGTCGCTGTCGTTCGAGTGGAGCTCGGCGTCGAGCTCGATGGCGTAGGCGGCGAGCTGAGCGTCGGTGGTCAGGTTGCCGGCCGTGCCGGCAGCCTCCAG
>WHUB01000062.1 GCA_009377395.1 Actinophytocola sp.
GTCCTCACCCACATCGAACACGCCCGAACACGATCTCGCTGAGATCACCTCATTGAAACCGCCGCATGATCCACGAGCCGTGACCGATGGCGCCCAACAGCTCCGTCAGAATGACTTGCCGTTCCTGGTCGGCCTCCGCTGCCGTGGCATTGAACCGATCGAGTAGCACTTGGCACCGACGCCGCTCCGCCACCAGAGCCGGGTCACTGTCCTGGTACCAATCGCCTCGCACCATGCGGTCACGCTGATCACTCATCACCCGATCATGCCGCCGGACAAATGTCACGCCCGAGGGCCGACCGGTGTCTGGATGGTCGGCAACCGATCATCGGCACGAACAGGAGTTCAGCATGGAGCCTCGCATCGACCTCATGAACAACCCGGTCACCGGCAAGTTCATCACCGGCCTCCAGATGGCGAACAGGGCCGCCGCAGACGTACTGCCCGCGACCACCCGAGAGCTGGTGAATCTCCGTGCCAGCCAGATCAACGGCTGCGGATTCTGCACCGACATGCACACCAAGGACGCCGCGGCGAACGGGGAGACCTCGCTGCGCCTCAACCTGGTCGCCGCGTGGCGGGAGGCCACGGTCTTCACCGAGGCGGAGCGCGCGGCGCTGGAGCTGACCGAGCAGGGCACCCGCATCGCCGACGCCGCCGGTGGCGTCAGCGACGACGCCTGGCAGGACGCCGCCAAGCACTACGACGAGGACCAGCTCGCCGCCCTCATCTGTCAGATCGCGGTCATCAACGCCTTCAACCGCGGCAACGTCATCAACCGGCAGCCCGCCGGCGACTACCAGCCCGGCCAGTTCGGCTGACGCTACGACGCGGGCGGGGTACGCCTGCTCTTGCCGAGCGCGTCCAGGTTTCGCAGCGTGAGGACGCTTCCCGCACTGAGTTGCGTGAGCGCCTCGCCGAGCTGCCGGCACGTGTCCTCGATGGCGTGCTGGGCCTGGTCGCGCTCGCTGATGATGGCCGACAACAGCAGCGCGATGAGCGCGAGCGAGAAGTTGAGGCCCTGCAACGAGACCATCGTGACGGCCAGGTCCGCCCCGGCGAACGGACCGGCATCGTTGCCCGCCGCGACCGTCGCGATCAGCGAACCCGCGAGCGCACAGGGGATCGCGACGCTGAGCTGGAACCGGACCGCGGCCCAGACGACGAACGGGTAGACCGGGAACAGCAGGGCGATGTCGCTTCGGACCGCGAGGATCGTCGCGACCACCGCCGCGCACAGCAGGCCGACGGCCTCCAGCCACCGCAGCAGCGAACGCAGCCACGCGGGACGCGCGGTGGCCATGACGAGCAGCAGCGGCGCCACCAGCAGCACTCCCATCGCGTCGCCGGTCCACCACACCGACCATGTCGACAGGAACGACGCGGACGTCACCACACCGGTCGCCAGCAGCGTGAGGCTGCCGACGGTCGCGCTGATCAGCATGGCGCCCAGCCCGCCGACGAACACCAGCGCGAGCACATCGACCAGCCTGCGCAGCGAAGACTGGAACCCCACCCGCCGCAACAGCAGGTACGCCACCAGCGGGGCCGCCGTGTTCCCGGCGGCGATCACCAGCACCGCGCCGATCGTGGGGCCGATGGCGACGTTCACGGCGAAGGCGCCGATCGCGATGCCCGGCCAGACCCGAGGCCCGAGCAGCCACAGCGCCACCACCGCGACACCGGTCGGCGGCCACAGCGGCGTGACCTGCTCGTGCACCACTGCCAACTGCAGTCCGCCCACACCCACCAGCCAGTAGGCGAACGCCACAGCGACGTTGCGAGCGGCCATCCCGCCAGCGATTCGCAGCACGTCATTGCGCCGGAACGGGTTCATGGCACCACCCCCGCCACTGCCTTCTTCATCTCGATTGCACATGCTATGCGAATTTCGTTCTATTTGTACGTCCGATACGGTCGCCACATGAGGGTCTTCGTCACGGGCGGCACCGGAGCGGTCGGCAGCCACGCGGTGCCCGCACTGATCCGCGCGGGACATTCGGTCACCGCGCTCGCGCGCTATCCCGAGAAAGCCGCCACGCTGCGCGGCCAGGGCGCCACGCCGGTACGGGTCTCACTCTTCGACCGCGCCGCGCTGGCCAGGGAGTTCGCCGGTCACGACGCCGTCGTCAACCTGGCCACCGCGCTGCCGTCGATGGCGCAGTTCCTGCGCGCCAAGGCGTGGCGGGCCAACGACCGCATCCGCACCGAGGGCTCGGCCACGGTCGTCGACGCGGCGCTCGACGCCGGAGTCGGCTGCATGCTGCAGGAGTCGGTCAGCATGGTCTACCCCGACCGGGGCGCCGAGTGGATCGACGAGACCGTGCCGCCCGACCCGTTCCCCATCGCGCGCGGCAACCTGGCCGCCGAGGCCAGCGCGAACCGCTTCACCGAGGCGGGCGGCGTCGGCGTCGTGCTGCGGTTCGGCTGGTTCTACGGCCCCGGCGCGACGCACAGCGAGCAGCTGCTCGCCCTCGCCCGGCGCCACATCGGCACCGCGATCGGCCCGCCGGACAGCTACACCCCGACCATCCACATGGCGGACGCGGGCGAGGCGGTCGTGCACGCGCTCGACGTCAACGCGGGCACCGTCAACATCGTCGACGACGATCCGCTGACCACCCGCGACTTCGCCGACGCCCTCGAGGCAGCCGCGGGCACGCGGGCGTGGCTGCGCGTTCCCGGCAGGGCGGCGTTGCTCTTCGGCGACCGGCTCACCTCGCTGACCCGGTCGCTGCGGGTGAGCAACGCCCGGTTCCGCGACGCGACGGGCTGGGCGCCCCGCTATCCCAGCGCGCGCGAGGGCTGGGCGGCGACGGCGACTGCCCTGCGCCGCTGAGTGTGGCGCCGGGCACGGCCCGCGAATTTCCGTGGCGTGCGGGCACATCGCCGGGAGACACTGCGCCCATGACGGAACGCAGCATGGCGGAGCTGGAGGCCAGGCTCGACCACTTCCTCGCCGCCCCCGCCGACGCGGGCACGGTCGAACTGGTGGCGCGCAGACCGGCCATCGACCAGCGCGAGATCCTCGCCGAGGGTGAGCTGACCGCCGAGGTCGGTCTCGTCGGCGACACCTGGGTCGATCGCGGCAGCCGCCGCACCCCGGACGGCTCGCCGCACCCGGACACGCAGCTCACCGTCATGAGCGCCCGCGTCGTCTCCTACCTCGCGGGCGACCCGGAGCGCCGGGCACTCGCCGGCGATCAGCTCTACCTCGACCTCGACCTCACCGAGCAGAACCTCCCGGCGGGCACCCGGCTGGCGCTCGGCACCGCGGTCATCGAGGTCACCGAGAAGGCGCACACGGCCTGCAAGAAGTTCGCCAACCGCTTCGGGCTGGACGCGCTGCGGTTCGTCAACGCACCGCAGCGCAGGGGGCTGCGGCTGCGCGGGCTCAACGCCAAGGTCGTCACGCCCGGCGTCGTCCGTCCCGGTGACACGGTCACCAAGGTCTGCTGAGCCGATTGGCCTAGTTCTTTCGTCGGGAATGCGGCGGCTCCGGCGGTTCTGCCCGAACGACCTATTGTGAATTCTTTTCGTCCCCGATTGGGTGATCGGGTCACAAGCACCCTGGAGGACGAATGAGGGCAACTCTCGCTACCGCGGCGATCGCGCTACTCACCGCGTCGATCATCGGCGCCATTCCGGCATCGGCACACGAGCAGTCGTACGGCGACGTCTCACCCCCGACGGCCGAGGAGCGCGCGCCCGAACTCGCCGCCGCGCCGCAGGGCTCGGCGACCTGCGTCGACGGCGTCGCCGCCGACACCTACCGCTGCAAGGGCATCGACATGCTCGACCACCTGTGGCTCGAGAACCTCGGCCTCAGCTTCGCCAACGACATGTGGGGCTGGACCGACCCGGCGACCGGCACCGACTACGCGATCGTCGGCGGCACCGAGGGCACCGTGTTCGTCGACCTCAGCAACCCGCGCAAGGCCGAGGTCGTCGGCACGCTTCCCGCGCACGTGCTCGACGAGAACCGGCCGTACTGGCGCGACATCAAGGTCCACGACAACCACGCGTTCATCGTGTCCGAGCAGCGCCCGCACGGCATGCAGGTGTTCGACCTGACCCGGCTACGGACCGAGACCGGCATGTTCACCGAGAACGCGCACTACGACGGCTTCGGCAACGCCCACAACATCGCCATCAACGAGGACACCGGCTACGCCTACGTCATCGGCACGAACACCTGCGACGGCGGCCTGCACATGGTGGACATCAGCGAGCCGCAGAGCCCGACCGGCGCCGGCTGCTTCAGCGAGGACGGCTACATCCACGACACCCAGTGCGTCGTCTACTCCGGACCGGACGCCGACTACCAGGGCCGCGAGATCTGCTTCAACTCGAACGCGGACCGGGGCGGGGACGGCCACTTCGTGTCCATCACGGACGTGACCGACAAGGACAACCCGACCAGGATCGCCCGCGTGCCGTACGCGGAGGCGGGCTACAGCCACCAGGGCTGGCTCACGCCGGACCAGAAGTACTTCCTGCACGGCGACGAGCTGGACGAGATGGACCACGGCAACAACACCAGGACCCGCATCTGGGACATGCGCGACCTCGACGACCCGAAACACATCGGCACGTTCGACAACGACACCACGTCGATCGACCACAACATCTACATCAAGAACCAGCGCGCCTACGCCTCGAACTACACCTCGGGGCTGCGGGTGTACAGCACGAAGAAGGTCGCGTCCGGCCAGCTCTCCGAGACGGCGTTCTTCGACGTCTACCCGGAGAACGACAACGCGACGTTCGAGGGTGGCACCTGGAGCAACTACCCCTACTTCCGGCAGGACATCGTGGGCGTCAACACGATGGACCGGGGGCTGTTCGTGCTGAAGGTGCGGTAGCTCAGCCGCACACCGCGCCGTCCGCCGCCGAGCCGACCAGCTTCGCGAACTTGGCGAGGACGCCGGTGGTGTAGCGGGGCGCGCGGGGCCGCCAGGCCTCGCGCCGCCGCGCCAGCTCGGCCTCGTCGACCAGCAAGTCCAGCCTGCGGGCGTCGAGGTCGAGCCGTACCCGGTCGCCGTCGGCGACCAGCCCGATCGGCCCGCCCCGGGTCGCCTCCGGCGCGACGTGCCCGATGCACGGGCCGTGTGTCGCGCCGGAGAACCGGCCGTCGGTGAGCAGCAGGACGTCGGTGCCGAGCCCGGCGCCCTTGATCGCCGCGGTCACCGCGAGCATCTCCCGCATGCCGGGGCCACCGGCGGGGCCTTCGTACCGGATCACCACCGCGTCCCCCGGCTTGATCTCGCCCGCCGTCACCGCGTGCATTGCGTCGGCCTCGTCGTCGAATACCCGCGCGGTGCCCTCGGTGACGCCGCGCGCCAGCGACGCGGTCTTGACCACCGCGCCCTCCGGCGCGAGCGAGCCGCGCAGGATCGTCAGCCCGCCGGTCGGCGCGAGCGGGCTCGACGCCGCCGCGATGATCTTGCCGTCCGGGTCGGGCGGGCTGATCTCGGTCAGGTTCTCGGCCATCGTCGTGCCGGTGACGGTGAGGGTGTCGCCGTGCAGCAGACCCGCGTCGAGCAGCGCCTTCATCACCACCGGCAGCCCGCCGACGCCGTCGATGTCGCTCATGACGTAGCGCCCGAACGGCTTGACGTCGGCCAGCAGCGGGGTGCGGTCGCCGATGCGGTTGAAGTCGTCGATGTTCAGCTCGACCTCGGCCTCGCGGGCGATGGCGAGCAGGTGCAGCACGGCGTTGGTCGAGCCGCCGAGCGCGGTGACCACGGTGATGGCGTTCTCGAACGCCTTGCGCGTCATGATCTGCCGCGCGGTGACGCCGTTCTTGATCAGGTCGACGACGGCCGCGCCGGAGCGGCGCGCGTAGTCGTCGCGGCGGCGGTCCGGCGCCGGCGGCGACGCCGAGCCGGGCAGCGACATGCCGAGCGCCTCCGCCGCGCTGGCCATGGTGTTGGCGGTGAACATGCCGCCGCAGGCGCCCTCGCCGGGGCAGGCGTTGCGCTCGATGTCGTCCAGCTCGGCCTGGGTGATGCGGCCGAGCGCGCACGCGCCGACGCCCTCGAAGGCGTCCTGGATGGTGATGTCGTGATCGTCGACGTGGCCGGGCAGCGTCGACCCGGCGTAGAGGAACACCGACGCGAGGTCGAGCCGCGCCGCCGCCATCAGCATGCCGGGCAGCGACTTGTCGCAGCCCGCCAACAGCACCGTGCCGTCGAGCCGTTCCGCGTGCACCACGCACTCCACGGAGTCGGCGATGATCTCGCGGCTGACCAGCGAGGCCCGCATGCCCTCGTGGCCCATCGAGATGCCGTCGGAGACGGAGATGGTGCCGAACTCCATCGGGAAGCCGCCCGCGTCGCGCACCCCGTCCTTCGAGCCGCCCGCCAGTCGCTGCAACGACAGGTTGCACGGGGTGATCTCGTTCCACGACGAGGCGACGCCGATCTGCGACTTCTCGAAGTCCTCGTCGGTCATGCCGACGGCACGCAGCATCGCCCGCGCGGGCGCGCGCTCGTAGCCGCTGGTCACCTCGGAGCTGCGGGGCTTGGCGGTGTGCTCGTTCATGCACCGAATCGTGCCTCATCGCGCAAGCATTCGCCCGCGCGACTCCCGCCTCAGGCGATATCGCGCCGCCGGAACGCCACCAGGCCCACCGCCAGCAGGGCCACCGCGATCAGCGTCAGCCACGCCAGCGGGGCGATGGCCAGGTCGGCCACCGGAAGCTGCGAGACGTGGCTGAACGGTGAGACGTCGACCAGCAGCGGGTCGAGATTCAACGCCGGGCCGAGCAGCGCGAGCAGCACGAACCCGGCCGCGGCCGCCCACGCCGCCGAGATGCGCCGGGGCACGAGCCCGAACAGCGCCGCCGCGACGCCGACGACCAGCCAGATCGCGGGCAGTTGCACCTGCGTCGCCGCCAGCATCCTGCCCGCGTACCCGGCGACGTCACCGGCCCGCAACCCGTGGGCGATTCCGGCGGCCAGTCCCGCCGCCGCCAGCACCACGGCGGTGCCCGCCAGCGCGAACACCAGGTGGCTCGCTGCGAACCGCCACCGGGTCACCGTGGTCGCCAGCAGCGGCTCCACCCTGGTCACGACCTCCTCGCCGTGCGCGCGCAGCGCCGCCTGCACGCCGTAGAACGCGGCCACCATGCCGAACATCCGGGCGATCTGCGCCAGGAACGCCTCGATCACCAACGTGGAGTCGACCATCCGCCGGAAGATCTCGCGCATCGCCGGGTTCTCGGTGATCAGGTCGCCGACGCCGATCGCGACCGCGCCGAACGCCGTCCCGGCGAGCGCGGCGCCGACGGTCCAGCCCGCGAGCGGTCCCCGGTGCAGCCGCCAGGCCAGCGCGAACGCGCTGTGCAGGCTCGGCGGCGCGCTCGCGCGCCCGAGCCGTTGCGGCAGGATCCCGGCACCGGCGTCGCGGTGAGCGAGCAGCAGGTAGCCGACCGCGAGCGTGAGCACGGTCGCCGCGACCGGCAGCGCGAGCACCCACCAGCGCTCCTGCGCGAACGGCCGCAGTTGCTGTGCCCAGCCGATCGGCGACAGCCAGGACAGCCAGCTCGCCCGTGGTGAGGCGTCGCCGAGCCCGCGCAGCAGGAACGACGCGCCGAGCACGCCGGTCGCGATCCCGTTCGCGGTCCGTCCGAAAGCGACCAGCTGTGCCGTGATCGCCGCGATGCCGGTGAACACCCAGCCGACCCCGGCGAGCGCCGCCCCGAACGCCAGCGAACCGGGCATCGGCAGTCCGACGGCAAGCAGCGCCGCCGTGGCGAGCAGTCCGGCCCCGGCCGCCGCGGCGGTCGCGACCACCACCGCCGCCGTCAGCGGCGCGTGGCGGCCGACGACCCCCGACACCAGCAGCTCGTGCCGCGCGGTCTCCTCCTCGGCCCTGGTGTTCTGGGTGACGGTGAAGATCACCAGCAACGCGGTGACCACGGACAGGAAGCCGAGCACTCGCCACGCGGTGAACCCGCCCGGCGTTGAGAGGTCGTACGCGGGTCCGAGCAGCACCGCGAGCGCCGGGTTGCTGCCGACCATCGCCGTCAGCGGCGCCCGCAGCGCCTCGGTCGGATAGAGCCCCGCGTAGGCGTTGGCGACCAGGGCCGGCATCAGGCCGAGCACAGCGAGCCACAGCGGCAGCGTGACCCGGTCGCGCCGCAGCGCGAGCCGGACAAGCTCTCCGGTGCCCGCCAGCGCCGTCATCGCTACACCGACTCGAGATCCCGCTGCCGGACCCCGGCGAACCCGACCGCGACCAGCCCGGCGGCGACCGCCGCGAGCAGCACGACCGGCGTCGCACTGAAATCGGCGGCGGGCAGCTGCGGCACGTGGAAGAACGGCGAGAGGTCGTTCAGCCAGCCGGGCAGTCGCAGCAGCGGGCCGATCATGCCGACGAACAGCGCGTACACCAGCACCGCCCAGGCGGCGTGCACCGCGCCGGGCAGCAGCCCGAACAGCGTGAGCGCCAGCCCGGTCGCCAGCCACACCGCGGGCACGTAGGTCAGCGCCGCGCCGAGCAGGCCGGTCAGCAGCGACGAGTCGCCGGTGCTGGCCATGGCGCTCAGCCCGAGGCCGAGCCCGCAGGCCAGCATCACGGCGGCGCCACCGGCGAGCGCGACGGTCAGGTGGCCTGCCACCCACCCGGTGCGGGTGAGCGCCGTCGACAGCGCCGGCTCCGCGCGGCCCGACGTCTCCTCGGTGCGCATCCGCGCGATCGCGAGGATGCCGAACACCGAGCACACCATCGCCAGCATCGACATGATCGCCGCGAGCCAGGACTTCGTGAACGACGCGCCGCCCACCTGCTGGATGAACTGCTGCATCTCGGGATTGCTCTCGACGAACGTCTCCACCTCGGCCGCCAGCGAGCCGTACATCGCGCCGAACAGAAACATCGCCGACGTCCAGCCGATCAGCGCGCCCCGGTGCAGCCGCAGCGCGAAACCGAGCGACGTGCTCAGGACGTCCGACGCCCCGGCCGCGCCCGGCCGGGTCTGGCGCAGCCCGGCGCCGACGTCCCGCTGAAGGCTGAGCGCGTACGCCGCCGCGACCAGTGCGGCCGCGACGACGAGCCCGAGCAGCAGCGGCCACGCCGTGCCATCCACATAGGACTTCGTGCGCTGCGCCCAGCCGATCGGGGACAACCACGACAGCGAGTCGATGCCCATGTCGCCAGCCGCCCGCAGCGCGTATGCGACGCCGATCAGCCCACCGGCGATGCCGGACGCGGCGCGGCCGTGCTCGAAGACCTGCGCCGAGACGGCGGCCACGGCGGCGAACACAATGCCCACCATCGCCAGCGACGCCGCGAACAGCGCGGACCCGCCCCAGCCGATCGTCTCGATGCCCATTCCGCCGAGCGCGACGGTGAGGATCACCGCCAGCAGCAGGTTCGCGAACACGGTGACGGCCAGCGCCGCGGTGAGGCTGGCGTGGCGGCCGACGACACCGGCGCGGATCAGCTCGGCGCGGCCCTGCTCCTCCTCGTGCCGGGTGTGCCTGCTGACCATCAGCACGCTCATCAGCGCCACGAAGATCGCCAGGAAGCCGATCATCTCGTTCGCCAGCATCGCGCCGTAGGTGTAGTCGCCGAGCCCGAAACCGGGGCCGCTCATGGCAGTGGCTGCCGGGCTGTCCATCAGCGCCGCACGGGATTGCCGCGACGCCGCGGTCGGGTAGAGCCCCGGGAACCCGGCGACGGTGCTCACCGTCGTCAGCGTCAAGGCACCGACCCAGATCGGGATCCGGATGCGCTCGCGCCGCAGCGCGAACCGCAGCAGCGTGCCGACGCCGGTGACCGGCGGCGCGACGAGGGTGGTCACGACGTCGTCGCCTTGCCGTTCGCGCGGGCGGTCTCCTCGGTGTAGTGGCGCAGAAACAGCTCCTCCAGCGTCGGCGGCTGGCTGACCAGGCTGCGCACGCCGATCGCGGTGAGCTGCCGCAGCGCCGCGTCGAGCGAGTGCGTCTCGACGTCGAAGCGCACCCGGCTGCCCTCGACGTGCAGGTCGTGCACGTCGGCCATGGTGTGCAGGCCGTCGGCGGGCCCGGCCAGCTCGGCGGTGATCGACGTCCGGGTGAGGTGACGCAGCTCGGCGAGGGTGCCGGTCTCGACCGTCTTGCCGCCGCGGATGATGCTGACCCGGTCGCACAGCGCCTCGACCTCGGCGAGGATGTGGCTGGACAGCAGCACGGTGCGGCCCTGCTCGCGCTCCTCCTCGATGGTGCGCCGGAAGGTGGCCTCCATCAGCGGGTCGAGGCCGGCGGTCGGCTCGTCGAGCAGCAGCAGCTCGACGTTCGATGCCAGCGCGGCGATGATCGCGACCTTCTGCCGGTTGCCCTTGGAGTAGGTGCGGCCCTTCTTGCGCGGGTCGAGGTCGAAGCGCTCGATCAGCTGCTCGCGCCTGCGGGTGTCGAGCCCGCCGCGCAGTCTGCCGAGCAGGTCGATGACCTCGCCGCCGGAGAGGTTGGGCCAGAGGTTGACGTCGCCAGGCACATAGGCGAGTCGCCGGTGCAGGCTGGCGACGTCGGTCCACGGGTCGCCGCCGAGCAGCGTCGCCGTGCCCGCGTCGGCCTTGAGCAGGCCGAGCAGCACGCGGATGGTGGTCGTCTTGCCGGAGCCGTTCGGGCCGAGGAAGCCGTGGATTTCCCCCTGGGTGACGGTCAGGTCGAGACCGTCGAGCGCGCGGGTGCGACCGAACGACTTGTGGAGCCCGGTGACCGCGATCGCGAGGTTTGTGTCGTCCATGACGCGAAGCTACACTCATTTCACAAACTTGTGAAGACAATAAATGTTCACGATTTGGTGTGAAAGGGTGCCTCGGTGACTCGCGACGCGGAACGGGACGACGACGCGCTGCGCCAGTTCGTGGAGACGCTCGCGCTCGGGCTCGCGGACATGGGCTGGCAGCGTATGGCGGCGCGGGTGTTCGCCGCGCTGATGGTGACCGACAGCGGCCGGATGACGGCGGGCGAGCTGGCCGCGATGCTGTCGGTGAGCCCGGCCGCGATCTCGGGCGCGGTGCGCTACCTGGACCAGGTCGGCCTCATCAGCAAGGAGCGCGTGCCCGGCGAGCGGCGCGACTCCTACCGGGTGCTCGATGACATGTGGTACGCCAGCTTCCTCAAGCAGGACCGGCTGCTGAAGCTGTGGGGCGAGACGGCGGACGAGGGCATCGCGGTGCTCGGCGAGCACACCCCGGCGGGCAAGCGCCTCGCCGAGATGCGCGACTTCTTTCAGTTCTTCGCCAAGGAGATGCCGCTGCTGTTCGAGCGCTGGCACGCCCGCCGCCGCGACACCGGCTGAGCGGCTACTTGCGCTCGGCCGCCTTGATGGCCTTGTCGGCGACGGCGCCGATGAGCTTCTCCAGGCCGCGCTGGGCGTACTTGCCGGTGCCCGGGATCTTCTCGTTGAAGGACCCACGCCAGCTCAGCTCCGTGCCGCCGCCCGCGCGCGGCGCGAGCCGGACCTCGGCCTGGTAGTTGTCCACCGGTCCCGGCGTGAGCAGCTTGTAGGCGTGCCGCCGGTCCTGCTCGTAGGCCGTGGTCTCCTCCTTGACCCCGACCGGTCCGGCGCCGAGCTTGCGCACCGAGCCGACCCCGTTCGGCGCGTCGGCGCCGGACTTGACCAGCGACGAGCTGGCGATCAGCGGCTTGGCCCACTCCGACCACCGTGCCCCGTCGCTGACCAGCGCGAACAGCGTCGCGGCGTCAGCACTGCTGGTTCGGGTGATTTCGAAGCTGAACGACTCCGCCATGCCTGCCTCCTCGGTGATCACTACGACTCGCGACAGCCTAGGCCGTTACCCGGGGTCACGCCCGGCGGCCCATTCGACAGATTTTCGATTCCGTCAAAGAATGAAATGGCGACGCGACTAGTCGGCGCTCAAGTGGTGAAAAGCTCCCCTCTGAGCGTAGAACCTGTTTCACTGAACGACTTGGCTCCGTCGTTTCCGTTTCACGCTCGCCTATACTGGCCACTGCCGAGGAAGGCCTTCGCACGATTGGGTGTGGGGCACTTGACGCCGGGCGGACGTCGGCCCGGCTGCCATGACCCAACAACCGGTCGGAGGGAGCCGCGATGGCGAGCCGCGATCGATGCAACCGGTCCAATACGGAATACAGCGGCGAGCTGCCGCGGGATGTTGGGGTTCGCCGGTTGGTTTCCCTTGGCCCAGAACGGTTCCACGCCGACATGCGCCATGTCGACCTCGGTGAGGGCGTCCAGCTCAGCGCGATCAGCTGGGGCACCGCGATCGAGATGGAAACGGAGCCACTGCCCGGCAGGTACCTCATGACCGTCCCGCTCGCCGGCGAGGTCATGGTGAACGTCGGTGGCACAGACGTCACGGCCGACACCGGGTGCGCGGTGATCATCGGCACCGAGGACGAGACGACGCAGCGCTGGTCGGCCGACGCCGCGGCGATCTGGCTTCACCTGGGGCGCACCGCGGTCGAGGAGGAGGCCCGGCACATTGCCCGTGCCGAGGAACGTGCCGTCTCGCTGCCCGCGCGACGGCCGGTTCACCTCGCACCGAGCCTTGATCTCACCCGGGGTGACGGCCAGGAATGGCGCGCCGCCCTGCAACGCCTGGTCGATCTCTTGGAAGAGCGGTACTCGGTTGAAAGCATCCCGCCGCACCGGCTGACCGCGCTGCGACGCGACGTGGTCGCGGGACTTGTGCGGGCGGCGTGGCGGCCCTAGTCGTCGTCGAGCATCGGTAGCGCACCGACGGCGACGTGGTCAGTCAGCTCGGTGATCCGCCCGCCCTGGGAGCCCAGCGCGAGGAGCGCCTCGGCGGCGTCGGTCGCGGTGAGGTCGATGCGCACCGGCGACCGTGGCGATCCCGCTTGGGTGGCGCGAGCGCGCGTCGCCTCGTAGCCCGCGTTGATCGTGGCGCCCAGGGAGCCCGTCGAGGCCAGCGCGCCACGCGCGGCACCGAGCATGCCCAGCGCCGAGTCCAGCACGGGCAGCAGGGCGGCCCGGTTGCCCTCGGCCATCGCGCGGGTCAGCTCGGGCCGGGTGGCGGCGACCCGGGTGCCGTCCGAGAACGACCCTGCCGCCAGCGACAGCGGCAACGGCCCGTCCTCGGCACCGACGTGGGCGAGCACGGCGGCGAGCACGTGCGGCAGGTGCGAGATGCGCGCGACGGCCTCGTCGTGCTGCTCCGGCGTCGCGGGCACCACCTCGGCGCCGACGTCGAGCGCGAGGGTGGCGACCTCGGCCCAGCTCGGCAGGTCGGTGTCGTCGTCGACGCACACCACCCATGCCGCCTTGGCGAACAGCTGCGCGTCGCCCGCCTGCCAGCCGGAGCGGGTGGTGCCGGCCATCGGGTGACCACCGACGAAGCTCGCCTGCGGCGTGAGCCGGGTCGCCAGCTCGGCGATCGGCTGTTTCACGCTGGTGACGTCGGTGAGCAGGCAGTGCGGC
The DNA here is from genome assembly GCA_009377395.1 of Actinophytocola sp. Lineage (GTDB taxonomy): Bacteria > Actinomycetota > Actinomycetes > Mycobacteriales > Pseudonocardiaceae > Haloechinothrix_A. The sequence continues at coordinate 13,417 of WHUB01000062.1, forward strand.
GCGAGCTCGGCGACCGTGCGCAGCACGGACTCGGCCTCGGTGAGCGGCACGGCGAGCGCCACCATCGCGTCCCGCTCGGCCGCGCGGCGCAGCGCCGACTCGACGGCGGGCTCGACGTCGAACCCGTCGGAGCGGGCGGCGTCGGCGTCCGCGGCCGACTCCGTCGCACCCCAGGCTGTCCTGCCGGTTTGGGTGGCGGCACGAAGCAGCGAACCACCGATCAGCCCAAGGCCGATCACGCACAGATCTCGCACGCGGACAGTCTCTCATCGATTCGAGTGGTCAGGACGGCATGGCTCGGAATACCGTGTGTGAATGACGGTTCAGAAGCCGGTAGCGGGATTCGCGGTCGCCGCCGTGCTCGAAACGGGCACGTGGCGGTGCAGCGAGCTGGACGCGAACGCGCTGGCCGACCTCGACGCGGCGATCACGGAGCTCGGCAAGATCGTCACGACGGGAGCCGTCGTGGCTCTGTTGTCGGTCGACGACGAGTTCTTCGTGCTGATCCGGCTGGCCCCGAGCGGCACGGAGCTGGTGCTCTCCGATGCCGCGGCCGCGCTCGACTACGACATCGCCGCCGACGTGCTCGACATGCTGCGGGTGGAGATGCCGGACGAGGAGGAGGACGAGACCTGGGCCGAGGGCGACCTCACCATGATGTCCGACCTCGGCCTGCCGCCCGAGGAGCTGGAGATGATCGCCAGCGACGTCGAGCTGTACCCGGACGACCAGCTGCGGATGATCGCGCGGCGCTGCGGGTTCGGCGACGAGTTCGACGAGCTGCTCGACCGGATCTGACCGACGTGCCGCAGGTAGAGCCGGTGACGGCGATGCACGCTGCGCTCGCGGAGGCGCGATCGGCGTTGGGAGGTGCGGACGTGCCCGTCGGCGCGGTGGTGTTCGCGCCGGACGGCGGCGTGCTGGCCCGCGCGCGCAACGCCCGAGAGGCCAGCGGCGACCCGACCGCGCACGCCGAGATCCTCGCGCTGCGGGAGGCGGCGGGGCGTCACGGCGACGGCTGGCGGCTGGAGGGCTGCACGCTCGCCGTCACCGTCGAGCCGTGCACCATGTGCGCTGGGGCGATCGTGCTGGCGCGGGTCGCACGGGTGGTGTTCGGGGCGTGGGAGCCGAAGACCGGCGCGGTCGGCTCGCTGTGGGACGTGGTGCGCGATCGCAGGCTCAACCACCGGCCGGAGGTGGTCGCCGGAGTGCTCGCGGACGAGTGCGCCGCCGTGCTGGACGAGTTCTTCCTGCGGCACCGCGAGGTGCCTTGAGGGCCCACCCCCTTGGCTCGGCGCGCGGGGGCCGTCCGGTAGCCTGGTCGGCGGTAGCGTGTCCGAGCGGCCGAAGGAGCTCGCCTCGAAAGCGAGTGAGGGGCAACCCTCCGTGGGTTCAAATCCCACCGCTACCGCAGCCGCCCCCGGCCTGCCTCAGCAGCAGGTCGGGGGCATTTTTGTCCTACGAGGGGTTTACGGCCGCCAGGCGGCGAGCAGATCCTCGGCGTCGAAGCTGGCGTCGAGACCCTTACAGCGAGTACCGCAGCGGGTGAGTGCCAGTAGTGGCAGCGGCGAGTCCGATATCGCGGCCCGATGGCGCTGCAGCGCGACAAGGTCGTGCGCGTCAAACGAGGCCTTCTCCAGCCACTTGATCGAGCCGAGGAAGTAAAGCTCACGTGCGTCGGGTTCGCGGTCAGCGCCGACGACGTCAATCTCGACGTCGTTCTTGCGAGTCCACAATGAACCGACAGCTGCCGCCGCCGGAATTCCTTTCGCTGGAAGAATGCGAGCCAACGACTCACGTAGCAGTGGTTCTACGACGCGTCCTCGCCACGCTGTCCAACCCGCATTGATCTTCTCCAACGCGAGATCGGCCCTACGACGCTCGATCAGCGCCCGGTTTGGCGCGATGAACGAGAGCCAGAATCGCAAGTACGGATCGGTGATCCGATAACGCTTATTCTTGGACGGCCGCAGAGCCAGCGGTGATTCCGCTACGACGATCCGTTTCCGCGTGAGAATTCCCAGTGCTCGGGTCAGCGAGCTCCCGGCCGGATCCCCCGCCTGTCGACTGATGTTCGTGAAAGTCCGCTCGCCGCTGCCGATCGCTGTAAGTACTTGGTACGACTGGGCTTCCACCGGGAACTCGGCGACAAGGGTGCGTTCGGCGGACACCATCAAGGCCGACAGCGGATTCGCCACGGAGTCGGCGAGAAACTCGGACAGTGAGCGGGCGCGTCCCCATTCGGCGCATATGAGAGGTAGTCCGCCCGTAACCAAAGCGGCGTCGAATGCCTCCGCCGGATCGAGGTCGAGCATGTCCGCGATGGCTGCGGGTGACAGGGGTCCGATGGCCATCTCACGGCCACGTTGGTGGAATGGCCGATCGTAGGCGTTCAGCGCCTCCATCATGGCCAGGTCGGACCCGATCAGAATCAGCAGCACGGGCTTCCGGCTCAGCTCACGATCCCACGCTCGCTGCAATATCCCTTCGAACGCTGGAACCTGCTCGATCAGATACGGAACCTCGTCCAGTACCAGCACCGTCGGTCGATCATCCGGCAACGCCGTGGCCAGCGTGCTCAGCGCACTGCTCCAGCTCTTTGGTACCACGCCGGCAGCGAAATCGGCCCCTTCCCACGATGACTCGACGACCGACTGCCAGAGCGACTCCAGTTCTTCGTCGCCAGGCCGACGCTCAGCGGTGAAGAAGATAGATGGCACTTCCGCGCGCAGCAGGAACTCCTCGACCAGGCTCGACTTGCCGATCCGGCGGCGCCCACGCATTTGCACGCACTGTCCGGGTGCCCGTCCGCCAATTGCAGCGCGCACCTGATCAAGCATCCGGTTCAGGTCAGCGAGCTCCTGCTCCCGTCCGACGAATTCGAGCATTACTTCCTTCTACTGTAGTTCAGTGAAGTGTACTACAGTGCGTTGTAGTAATACTCCGCAGGAGGACCCTCGCCGCGCGCGCCTACCCCCGCACCTCCGAGGTCTGGACGTCGACTTCGGCGTGCAGAGTGCGATGCACGGGGCACTTGTCGGCGATCTCCAGCAGCCTGGTGCGCTGATCGTCGTCGAGAGCGCCGGTGAGCGTGATCCGCCGCTCGATGTGGTCGATCATGCCGCTCTCGGTCTCGCAGTTCTCGCAGTCCTCAGCGTGGATCTTGGCGTGCCGCAGCGCGACGTGGACATCGTCGAGCGGCCATTGCTTGCGGTCGGCGTACATCCGCACCGTCATCGACGTGCACGCCCCGAGCGCGGCCAGCAGTAGGTCGTACGGCGACGGCCCGCTGTCGGCGCCGGTCGGCTTCGGCTCGTCAGCGGTGAGCGCATGTCCCGCCGCCCTGATGCGCTGACCATAGCGTCCGACGTGACTCTCGCTGACCTCGATGGCGCCCTCCTCACCGGACACATCGGGTTCCTCGGGGTCGAACGCGTACCGCGACGCCCACGCGGCGAGCACCGACGCGACGAACCGTGCGTCGCCGGGCCGGGTGAGCAGGTGGTCGGCGCCGTCGACCGCGACGAACGACTTCGGGTGCCGGGCGGCGTCGAAGATCCGGCGCGCGTTGTCCACGGACACGAGCTCGTCGACCGGGGAGTGCATCACCAGCAGCGCCGCCCCGAGCTTGGCGATGCGCTCGGCCTGCGGTTGCGCGGCGATGTCGTCCAGGAACTTCCGTGTGATCCGGAACGTCCGCCCGGCGAGACAGACGTCGGCCTCACCCTCGGCCTCGATCCGCTCCGCGCCCTCCGAGAACATCCGGGTGACGTGCTCGGGATCGGCCGGCGCGCCCAGCGTCGCCACCGCCTTGACCTCCGGGACCCGCTCCGCGGCGGCCAGCACCGCCGCGCCGCCGAGCGAGTGTCCGATCAGGATCGTCGGCGCCGCGTAGTGAGCACGAAGATGATCAGCAGCATGCACCAGATCGTCGATATTGGACGAGAACGTCGCGTTGGCGAACTCGCCATCCGAATGCCCCAGCCCGGTGAAGTCGAACCGCAACACCGCGACCCCCGCCTCGGCCAGTGCCCGAGAGATCCGCGTCGCCGCCACGATGTCCGCGCCGCACGTGAAGCAGTGCGCGAACAACGCCCACGCGCGCGGCGTGCCGACCGGCAGCTCGATGCGCCCAGCCAGGTCACCCTGCGAGCCGGGGAACGTCAGCCTCAGCGTCTCGGCCATGGCTCACTCCAACCGCTGTAGCCGGGGAAACGTCGAGCCGAGCAACGCCGTGAGCTGGTCGGTCAGCACCAGCTGCACCTGTTCCCTGGTCAGCGTGCCGTGAGTGATCCACTCGCGCCCCGCCGCCTTCACCATGCCGCCGAACGCCCGCACGATGGCCCGCAGCTCCGCACCGGCCGGTTCGGCGTCGCGCAGCCCGACCGTACGCACCAGATTCTCGGCCGCGCGCTCGTCCGCCTCAGCCAGGATGCGCTCCACCTCGGGGTCGTTGCCGACACCTTCCGTGCCGAGCACGGCCACCCACGTCTTGCCGCGCGCGCTGATCACGTCGAGCAGCCAGTCCACACTGAACTCGACGCGTTCGGCGAGCGAGCCGTCCGGCACCGCCGATCGATCGGCGACCGGCACCGTCACCATGCGCCGGACCACCTCGAGATAGAGCCCGCGCTTCGAGCCGAAGTAGTGGTTGATCAATCCCCGCGCGACCCCGGTCTCGCGCGCGATGTCGGTGGTGGACACCTCCGCGTAGGGGCGCTCGCCGAACAGCGTGATCGCGCGGTCGAGGATCTGCTCGCGCCGCTGATCAGGCTCGAGCCGCCGCCACCGGGGCTCCGTCTCCGTGCTCATGGTTCGTCATCCTGCCGCAGAGCGACCACCGGTCGCATCCGCTCAGCTTCGGTTTCGCCACGGCAGCCAGCCGGGCACGTCCTGCGGCACCTTGCCGGTGAACTCCGGCGGCCTGCGCTGCAGGAACGACATCACGCCCTCGACGGCGTCCTGCTCCTTCGGGATGCCCGCGATGAGCCGGGAGTCGACCTGATGTGCCTGCTCCGGCGAGTCGAGCGGGCTGAGCCGGTAGAGCATCTGCCTGATCACCGCGACCGAGACCGGCGCGGTGTTGGCCACCAAGTCGCGAGCCAGCTCGTACGCCTTGTCGAGCACCTCGTCCGCCTCGTACAGCCGGTGCACCATCCCCGCGGCCAGCGCCTCGTCCGCGCCGAACACCCGGCCGCTGACCATCCAGTCGAGGGCGTTCCCCATGCCGACCAGCCTCGGCAGGAACCAGGTCGACGCCCCCTCGGGGTAGATGCCGCGCCGGGAGAACACGAAGCCGAACCGCGAGTCGGTGGCCGCGAGGCGGTAGTCGGCAGGCAGGATGATCGTCGAGCCCGCGCCGACGGCCGCACCTCGGATCGCCGCGATCACCGGCTTGCTGCTCTCGAAGATCGCCCGCGAACAGCGACCTGCGGGCTCCTGCCAGCCGTCGGCGGCGTCGTCCTCGGCGACGTCGAGCGACCCACTGGAGAGGTCCGCGCCGACGCAGAAGTCCTTGCCCTCGCCGGTGAGCACGATGACGCGAACATCCTCGTCGGCGTCCGCCTGCGCGAAGGCAGTCGCGAGCTCGTCCGACATCCGCAGCGTGTAGCCGTTGCGGGCATCGGGGCGATGGAGTGTGATGGTGCAGATCCGGTCGGCGACGGCGTAGCGGACCTCCTGATAGCTCATCTACCCACGATTACAGCTTGTTGTCGTCCTGTCAATAGTGGGCCGAGGGTGGCCACGCGTTCTCGTCGGCGCTCGGTGACAATATGGCGCCGGAGCAATCGCAGCGGGCGGAAAGGCAAGCGTGACAGCCACAACTGAGCCGAAGGCACAGCCGACCATCGACCAGCGCATCGCCGAGGAGCTGGGGGTGACGTCGCGCCAGGTCAGCGCGGCGGTCGAGCTACTGGACAACGGATCGACCGTGCCGTTCATCGCCCGGTACCGCAAGGAGGTGACCGGCGCCCTCGACGACACGCAGCTGCGCACTCTCGAGGAGCGGCTGCGTTACCTGCGGGAGCTGGAGGAACGCAGGCAGACGATCCTCGACTCCATTCGCGAGCAGGGCAAGCTCGACGACGAGCTCGAGGCGACCATCCGGGCGGCCGACTCCAAGGCGCGGCTGGAGGACATCTACCTGCCGTACAAGCCGAAACGGCGCACCAAGGCCCAGATCGCGCGCGAGGCGGGGCTCGAACCGCTCGCCGAGACGCTGCTGACCGACCCGTCGCAGCACCCCGAAACCACCGCAGAGTCCTATGTGGACGCCGAGAAGGGCGTGGCCGACACCAAGGCCGCGCTCGACGGCGCCCGGGCGATCCTGGTCGAGCGCTTCGCCGAGGACGCCGACCTCATCGGCGAGCTGCGGGAGCGGATGTGGCAGCGCGGCCACCTGACGTCCGCGGTCCGCGCAGGCAAGGAAACGGAGGGCGCGAAGTTCAGCGACTATTTCGCGTTCTCCGAGCCGTTCACCAAGCTGCCGTCGCACCGCATCCTGGCGCTGTTCCGGGGTGAGAAGGAGGAGATCCTCGACCTCACCATGGCGCCGGACGCGCCGACCGAGGAGCCGCAGACCGGCCCGAGCGAGTACGAGCAGCGCATCGCGGCCCGGTTCGGTGTCGATGACCAGGACCGGCCCGCCGACGACTGGCTGTCCGGCGTGGTCCGCTGGGCCTGGCGCACCAAGATCCAGCTACACCTCGGCATCGACCTGCGGATGCGGCTGCGGCAGGCGGCCGAGGACGAGGCGGTCCGGGTGTTCGCCGCGAACCTGCGCGACCTGCTGCTCGCCGCGCCGGCGGGCACCCGCGCCACCATGGGCCTCGACCCCGGCTACCGCACCGGCGTGAAGGTCGCCGTCGTGGACGCGACCGGCAAGCTGGTCGACACCGCGACCATCTACCCGCACCCGCCGCAGCGGCAGTGGGACCAGGCCATCGCCGCGCTGGCCGCGCTCGCCGCCAAGCACAACGTCGAGCTGATCGCGATCGGCAACGGCACCGCCTCCCGCGAGACCGACAAGCTCGCCGGTGAGCTGCTGAAGAGGCACCCCGAGCTGAAGCTCGCCAAGACCACGGTGTCCGAGGCGGGCGCGTCGGTGTACTCGGCGTCGGCCTTCGCCGCCAAGGAGCTGCCGTCGCTCGACGTCTCGCTGCGCGGCGCGGTGTCGATCGCGCGCCGGTTGCAGGACCCGCTCGCCGAGCTGGTCAAGATCGAGCCGAAGTCGATCGGCGTCGGGCAGTACCAGCACGACCTGCCTGGCCCGTCCCTGTCCCGCTCGCTCGACGCCGTCGTCGAGGACTGCGTGAACGCCGTCGGCGTCGACGTCAACACCGCGTCGGCGCCGCTGCTGGCGCGGGTGTCCGGCATCGGGACGTCGCTCGCGGAGAGCATCGTCGCGCACCGGGACGACGTCGGCCGGTTCGCATCACGGGAGGGGTTGCAGCAGGTGCCGCGGCTCGGGCCGAAGGCGTTCGAGCAGTGCGCCGGCTTCCTGCGGATCTCCGGCGGCGACAACCCGCTCGACGCGTCCAGCGTGCACCCGGAGGCCTACCCGGTCGTGCACCGCATTCTCGACACGACCGGCACCGACACCGGTTCGCTCATCGGCGACGCGGCGACGCTGCGCAGGCTCGACGCGAACCGGTTCACCGACGAGCGGTTCGGGCTGCCCACCGTGACCGACATCCTGCGTGAGCTGGAGAAACCGGGCCGCGACCCGAGGCCGCAGTTCGCCACCGCGCGGTTCGCCGAGGGCGTCGAGAAGATCTCCGACCTCACGCCGGGCATGGTGCTGGAAGGCGTGGTGACGAACGTGGCGGCGTTCGGCGCGTTCGTCGATGTCGGCGTCCACCAGGACGGACTGGTGCACATCTCGGCGCTGTCGAACACCTTTGTCAACGACCCGCGCGACGTGGTCAAGTCCGGCGAGGTCGTGCGGGTCAAGGTGCTCGACGTCGACGAGGCGCGCAAACGCATCTCGCTGTCGCTGCGGCTGGACGACGAGCCGGGCAAGCCGCGCGCGGAACGCGGCGGCAAGCCCGGCCCGAAGCCCGGTGCCAAGCAGGGGAAGGGCAAGCAGAGCGACAAGGGTGGCCAGCGACGTGGCGGCCCGACGCCGGAGGGCGCCATGGCCGACGCGCTGCGCAAGGCCGGGCTGTCCGACTGAGCGCGGTTACGGCTTGCGGCCGAGCGCGCCAGCGATACAGCGCTGCCCCACGGACAGCGGGTCGATCTGCGGGCCGTCCGGCCACCACTGGGCGCACAGCTCCCAGCCCGGGTCGAGCAGGTCGAGCCCCTCGGTCAGCTGATCGAGCTCGGCCTGGGTGCGGAAGCTGCCCGAGCCCATCGGGCTGTGCGTGAACTGCTCTTCCATCTTCCGCGCGACCTCGGACAGCTCATTCTCGGGATCGAAGAAGTGGCTGACGGTGACGTAGGAGCCGGAAGCGAGGGCGTCGACGTAGTTGCGCATCACCTTCGCCGGGCCCTGGGCGTCGCCCACGAAGTGGTGCAGCGTGCCGACCTGGAGAAACGCGACCGGCTGGCTGAAGTCGATGTGCTTGCGCACCACCTCGTGGCCCAGCACCTCGTCCGGCTTGTAGATGTCGGCCGAGATGAAGTGCGTGGTGTCGTTGTCCTCGAGCAGCGCCTTGCCGTGGTTCGCCACGACCGGGTCGTTGTCGACGTAGACCACCGTGGCTTCCGGGTTGATGCGCTGCACCACCTGGTGCACGTTCTCCGCCGTCGGCAGGCCGGAGCCGCAGTCGAGGAACTGCGTCACACCGGCGGAGTGGGCGAGGAACCGGCAAGCGCGGATGAGGAAGTGACGGTTCTCGACAGCCATGTCCGCCGCTTCCGGCGCGACCTGGAGGACCCGGTCTCTGACTTGCCTGTCGATCTCGTAGTTGTCCTTGCCCCCGAGAAACGCGTCGTAGACCCGGGCGATGCTCGCTCGGGTGGGGTCGACTCCCACGGGGGCACGCTCCGACTCGGGTACAACGCTCGACACGGGTCTACCTCGTCTCAAATGTGCGCGCCTGACAGTGATCGAACCACAGGGTAGGGAATCGTGTGCAATCCGTAAACGGTGGGGACCACTCTCAGTGGCACGGCGGCGCATTTCTCACCCAGATGAATCAGTGTCCTGCGGCAGCGCGAGCAGGCCCTTGGCGACCGCGACGAGGTCAGCGCCGATGACGTCGGGCTCGGTGAAGACGCGCCGGCGGCTGCCCTCCAACCTGCTTGCCCAGCCGGTCGTCAGCCCGGCCTTGCTCGCGCCGTGACAGTCCCAGCCGTGCACGGCGACCAGCGCCACCCGCTCGGCGGGCGCGCCGATCCGCCGCAGCGCGTGCTCGTACACCTCGCGCGCCGGTTTCCACCTGCTCACCTCGGCCACGCTGATGACCTGGCCGATGTAGCGGGCGAGTCCGGTTCGGTCGAGGAAGTCCTCGGTCGTGCGCGCCGCCCCGTTGCTCAGGCACACCATCTCGACGCCCGCCCCGGCCAGCTCCCGCATCGCCGGTTCGGCGTCGGGGTGGGCGGGCAGCTCGCCGAAGCCGTCGAGCACGTGCCGCACCGCGGCATCGTCGAGCTCGCGCTCGCTGACGCCGTGCAGCGCGTCGGCGGCCAGCTCGGGGAACGGCACGTAGTCCCCGGCGAGCGTCAGCACCACGCCGTCCCGGATGAGCCGGTCGTACCAGCGGCGCAACGTGGTCTCGGGGAGACCGACGTCGGTGAGCCGGGAGGCCAGTGGCTCCAGCGCCATCAGGGTCTCCACGACGTCGAAGGCCACCACGCTCGGGCGGGTACGCACGCTGATCACCTCGTTCGGTCGCGTCGCACCCACCATCGCATACTCGGGACGCCCGGTGATCTCGATTCGTGTGCCGGTCCGCGCGGCGCGGACCGCGTCGTCGTCAGTTGTCGCGGCTACGCATCGTCCGTACTCCTCCCACTCAGCGCCGGTTGCCGGCGGCTGCCTCGGTCCGGTTGCTCACGATCAGTTGTCGCGACTACGCATGACAGGCCTCCTCTCGCGTCGTGGCCACCACGGGCCTCACGACAGTTTCACTCTTCAGTGGAGAAATGGCCAACTGGGTATCTCGAGTTCACATCGGCACCTCCTTATCACTGCGACGTACGCGTGACTTGGTTTGTCGGGCACGACCGATCTGTGGTTGGGTAACGACTGGCCGTCGACGGGGAAAACCGGGGGAACCATGAGTATGGACAAGGCGCGGGCAGTGTCTAGTCCCCCACCACGAATTCACGCAACGGTTTCCTCGCTTCAGAACTGGGCACTATGGCAGGAGAAGCCGAGAGTAATCGCTTACTGCCTGCTCACCGAGATCATCGCCGTATTTCTGACCGTCACATTGTTTTTTCAGTCGACGGTTACCGGCCGTGATTTTTTGATCTTGCTCGCCTTGCTAGGGCTCGGTGTCCTGCAGGCCGAGCTCGGACGGCAGGTGGAACGACTACGCCGCCGGGTGAGTGGCGTAGCTCACATCAACATGACCTCGGTGTGGATCTTCGCGGGCGTGCTCGTGCTGCCGCCCGCGTTGACGGCCGTCCTCACCGCGACGCTGTATCTGCACCTCGCGGTGCGAAGCTGGTACCGGCTGCAGCGCACCCCGGCGTGGCGGACGACCAGCAACGCCGCCGTGCTGATATTGACCTGTTTCGCCTCCTACACCACGCTCGCGCTGACCGGTGTCGACGGCATGCGCGGGGCGCTCGGGCTCGGCTGGACCGGCGCCGGTGTCATCGCGGCGACCATCGCGACGCACTTCGTGGCCAACGCGCTGCTCGTGATCCCGGCCCGCAACACCATCGCACGCAGCGTCACGGGACTGTTCGGCTCGCCGATGGACAACATGCTCGAGACGGCGACGCTCTGCCTCGGCACGCTCAACGCGCTCACCCTCGCCACGCTGCCCGGCCTGACGCTGCTGGTGCTGCCGCCGCTGCTGATCCTGCACCGGGGCGTGCTCGTCAAGCAGCTCGAGGTCGCGGCGACCACCGACGCCAAGACCGGGGTGCTCAACACGGCGGGCTGGCACAACCGCGCCGAGGTGGTGCTGGAGCGGGCGCGGCAGCGGGACCGGTCGCTCGGCACGCTCATGATCGACCTCGACCACTTCAAGCAGATCAACGACAGCCACGGCCACCTCGCGGGCGACGACGTGCTGCGCGCGGTCGCCACCGCGATCCAGCACGAGGTGCGCGAGCGCGACATCGTCGGCCGGTTCGGCGGCGAGGAGTTCATCGTGCTGCTGCCGGACATCGGTGAACGCGACGCGATGGCGGTGGCCGAGCGCATCCGCGCCGGCATCACCCGGCTTGCCGTCGAGGTGCCCGGGACGCTGCGTCCGACGACGATCGACGACCTCTCGGCGTCCGTCGGCGTCGCGATGTATCCCGAGTCCGGTGGCGAGCTGCAGGAGCTGCTCGACGCGGCGGACACGGCACTCTATATGGCGAAGAACAACGGGAGAAATCAGGTCATTCGGGTGGGAGCCCTCGGAATGGCCGAAGAACGCCTGGCATCCTGAGTGGGATGAACACCGCAGCACAGCCCGCTGGCAGGACGGCATGACCTCGCGCGCGACGGACGCGTCCGAGCGCGTCACGTTTACCTCGGTGCTGCGGGTCGGCGAGTTCAGAACGATGTGGCTCGCCGAGCTGTTCTCCGTCATCGGCGACCAGATCGCTCGCGTCGCGCTCACGGTGATGGTCTTCGACCAGACCGGCTCGGCCGCGCTGACCGGGCTGACCTACGCGCTGACGTTCGTGCCGGCCATGCTCGGCGGCATCCTGTTCGCCGGGCTCGGCGACCGCTTCCCGCGCCGTAACGTGATGATCGCGACCGACGTCAGCCGCGCGGCGCTGGTCGGCCTGATGATCGTGCCGGGCACGCCGCTGTGGGCGTTGTGCCTGCTCGTGGCGGCGATGACGCTGCTGAGCGGGCCGTTCAAGGCCGCGCAGCAGGCGCTGCTGCCCGATGTGCTGGCGGGCAAGCAGTACATGGTCGGCATGGCGATCCGGAACATGACGAGCCAGGCGGGGCAGCTGGTCGGGTTCTCGCTCGGCGGCATGCTGGTCGCCACGGCCGGAGCCGCGACCGGGCTCGCCGTCAACGCGGCCACGTTCCTCGTCTCCGCGCTGTTGCTGGTGCTGGTGGAGCAGCACAAGGTCGCGAGGCCCGCCGAGCACGCACCGTCGTTCCTGGCGTCGACCACGATGGGCGCCCGCATCGTGTG
>WHUB01000063.1 GCA_009377395.1 Actinophytocola sp.
TACCTCACTATCGAACGCATGTTCTACACTGATGGCGCGTGACGCTCGGTTGTCGTGTCATGTCGCAGGACTTCGGTGACAGTTCTGTATCAGGACATCGGTGACAGTTCTGGTGGTCTTGGTGGTGACGCTTCGACCGCGAGGCTGCGGTGGTGGCTGCCAAAGAACCCATCGATCCCCGTGTCCGTCTCGCGATCTCGCAGTGGCCCGAGGACGCTCCTCGTGGCGCGGTCTCGTCCTTCTGTGCCGAGCACGGCATCTCGCGCAAGTCGTTCTACGAGCTGCGCAAGCGCGCGAAGGAGGATGGGCCGGCCGCGGTGCTCGAGCCCAGATCCAGGCGCCCGAGGTCGAGCCCGTCAAAGCTGACTGATGAGGTCAGAGCCCAAGCGGTGGAGGTGCGCGCGGCGCTGGAGGCTTCCGGCCTGGACCACGGGCCGATCAGCGTGCACGACAAGATGCACGCGATGGGGCTGGAGGTGGTGCCCTCGGTTGCGTCGCTGGCCCGGATCTTCCGCCAGGCAGGCGTCGCTCGGCTCGAGCCGAAGAAGAAACCACGCTCGGCGTGGCGCCGGTTCGTGTATCCGGCACCGAACGCGTGCTGGCAGCTGGACGCGACCGAGTACGTGCTGACTGGCGGACGAAGGTGCGTGATCCTCCAGCTCATCGACGACCACTCCCGTTACGCGGTCGCCTCCCACGTCGCTTCGAGTGAGACGGCAGAGGCCGCGACCGCGGTCTTCGACAAGGCCGTCGCCGCGCACGGTGTTCCCCAGCGGCTGCTGTCGGACAACGGGGTCGCGCTCAACCCGTCGCGGCGCGGATCCCTGGGCCAGCTCGTCGTGCACGTGATGGGCCTGGGCGTGGAGCCGATCACCGGCAAGCCCTACAAGCCCACCACCCAGGGCAAGAACGAACGCTTCCACCAGACCCTGTTCCGCTACCTCGACAAGCAGCCACTCGCTAGCAGCCTGGCCGAGCTGCAGACGCAGGTCGACGCGTTCGACCACATCTACAACACCGAACGACCCCACCAAGGACTGCCCGGCCGCGACACACCCCAGACGGCGTGGGAGGCCACCGAGAAGGCCGAGGCTCCGCGCCCCAAGCCCGACCCGCCCTTCTTCGTCCAGGCCACCGCGAAGCAACCTCGTCCCGCACCGGCGCCCAGCGATCTGCCAGCCGGAACCCGCGTGAAGAAGCTGGCGAGCAATGGTGCCCTCACGCTGGCCGGGGTCCACTACATGGTCGGCGGACAGTACGGCTTTCAGCAGGTCCTGGTCATCACCGACGGCGACAAGATCGCCGTGGCCGACCTCGACGGCGAGATCCTCGTCGAGCACACCCGGCCCGCGCCAGGCGTCAGATACGTCGGGAACGGCAGGCCCCGCGGCCCGCGACCCAAGCCCCCCGGAACGTCACCGAAGTCCTGAGACATCAAGTGTCACCCATGTCCTGAGGCAGAACTGTCACCCATGTCCTGAGACATCACAACGGGAGGATGTCGCCGGTGGCGGCGCGGAGCGCGTCGCGCATGTCCGCTTGCGGGGCCTCATAACCGGTGAACTGCTCGACCTGGCCGAACGCCTGGTGCAGCAGCATGTCGAGCCCGGTGGCGATGGACTCGCCGCTCGCCTGCCGCGCCGTCGCCAGCGGGGTCGGCCAGGGGTGGTAGATCACGTCGAGCAGGCACGTCGCCCGTACCAGGTCGTCGATCTGCTCGGACACCGCGTCCGACGGCACCGTGCTGACCAGCGCGGCCGACTCCGCTGCCAGTGCGCGCCAGTCCACATCGGACCACCGCTCGACCGCGACGGCCAGACCGAGCCCGCGCGCCGCGGCCGCCGTCGGCTCCGCCTTCGACGGGGTGCGCGCGACGATGCGCACCTCGGTGAGTCCCAACTCGGCGAAGGCCGCCACGGCGGCAGCGGCCGTGCCACCGGCGCCGAGTACGACACCCGGCCCGTCTCCCCCGCCGAAGCGACCAGCGGCCCGGAGTGCGCCGACGACGCCCGCGACGTCGGTGCAGTCGGCACGCCAGCCGCGCTCGATCGGCACCAGGGTGTTCGCCGCGCCGACGGCGGCGGCGCGGGGCGTCGCCTCGGTCGCGAACTCCAGCGCGGCACGCTTGCCGGGCATGGTCACCGAGAGCCCCGCCCATTCCGGCCCGAGCCCGGACACGAGCGGTGCGAGGCCATCGGCGTCGACCTCGCACCGCTCGTACGACCAGCCGGTCAGCCCGAGCGCCTGGTACGCGGCGCGGTGCAGCACCGGCGACAGCGAGTGCGCCACCGGCTTGCCGAGCACGGCGGCCCTACGCACCGCCACCGTCACCAGGCCCCGCGCCGGGTGGCTTCCGTGATGGCCTGCTGGTGCTGCTTGTACGTGGTCGAGAAGCAGGAAGAGCGGTCCTTGCGGCACTTGACGAAGTAGACCCACGGGCCCTTCGCCGGGCTCAGCGCCGCGTCGAGCGCCTCGGCGCTCGGCGACGAGATCGGCGTCGGTGGCAGGCCGGGGTTCTGGTACGTGTTGTACGGCCCTCGCTCCGCGCGGTCCTCGCTGGATGTGCGGATGTCCGGCTGGTCGAGCACGTAGTTGATGGTGGAGTCCATCTCGAGCTGCATGCCCTTGTCCAGCCGGTTGTAGATCACCCGCGAGATCTTCGGGAAGTCACGGATGATGCCTTCCCGCTCGATCACCGACGCGATCACGAGAATCTCGTACGGGCTGTGGCCGGTCTGTTTCGCGGCGCCCGGCAGGCCGGCGCTCTCGTAGCGCGTGGCCGAGCTGCTCAGCACCGAGGTGAGCAGTTGCCGCGCCGACCAGCCCGGTTTGACGTCGTAGATGCCGGGGGCGATGAGCCCTTCGAGCTCCCGGCCCGGCGGGGCCTTCGAGGCCCCCTCTGCCAGCCACGACGGCACCCCGAGCGAGGTCAGCGGCGTCGTCTCGGCGACCCGCTGCAGTGAGCGTGGGCTCACGCACGTGCTCTTGCCGTTCTGCTCGGTGCAGGACGCGTCCGACAGGGTGCTGAGCACGCCGGACATACGCTCGCCGCCGGGCAGCTTGGTGTCCTCCAGCTGGCTGCCGCTGACGAGCTGCATCTGCCCCACCCGCGCCTTCGGGTCCAGCAGCGCCTGCAGCGCGTTCTTGCCGGAGGCGTGCTTGCGCACCTTGTAGTACCCGGGCTGGATGGTGGTGATCTCTTGGTTGCCCTGGGCGGCGACGATGAACGCGTCCTCGCTCGCGACGACGCCTGCCGACTCGAGTGTCGCCGCGATGGCGGTTCCGGTGTCGCCGTCGGAGACCTTGATGACGACATCGGAGGTCCCGGCGCCCTTGTAGTCCTCGTAGTTGAGGCCGAGCATCTCCTGCGCGCCGAACCACGCCGCCCCGGCGAGGATCACGAGCACGCCGAGCGCGCCGACCCAGCCGTAGAACCGGCGCCACAGCTTGGTCGACCTGCTCGGTCCGCGCGGCGGCGGTGGCCCGCCGGGCCGGCCTGTCGACCGGGGACGCCGGGGGCGCCCGGCCCGCGACAGCGCCGCACCGGCGGCGGCAGCGGCGCGGGACTGCCCGCCTTGCTCGTCCTGCTCGTGGCGGTCGTCGTAGTCCGCCCTGGCGGTGTACCCGCTGCCATACGCCCGGGGGTCGTGCCCGTTCTCCTCGTAGTAGCGCGGCGGCAGCCGTTCGACATCGTTGTCGTGTACCTCGGGCGGCCGCGTCTCCTCGGTGGAACCGGGAGGCGGCGGTGGGGGCTGCTGCGGCGGCCTGCGACGCCGCTGGACCGGCCGTTGTATGCCCGGCTCCGGCATCCGGGGTGCGGCGGGGGGTGGTCCCGGTGGCGCCCCGGGGGGCGGCCCTGGCGGCGGCGGCGCGCGTCGCCGGGGTGGTGGCTGCGGGGGCGGCGTGCCCTGCGGGGGCGCCGCCCGCCTGCGCGGCGGCGGGGACGGCTCCTGCCGGGTGGCCGGCGGCGCCGGGGGCGGCATGTGGCGCCGTCGCGGCGGTCGCCGGGGCGGCCTCGGCGGCCGTCCCGGCTCCTCGTCACCTCGGTAGGGCCCCGTCACCTACGGGCCCTTCGCACCGGGTTCGTTCGTCCGCCCTCGTGAGGCGCGTGCATCCAACCATCCTTGCAGAATCTCGACCGCGGCCGCTTGGTCGACGACAGCGCGTTGCTTACGACCTTTGATACCCCTATCAGACAACATCCTGGTAGCACTGACCGTGCTCAACCGCTCATCCGCGAGCCGGACCGCGACGTCGCCCAGCCGATCACGCAGCCGGTCCGCGTAGGCCACGGCGGCGTCCGCGGCCGCGCCGTGCCGATCCGCGAGTGTCCGGGGCAGACCGACGACCACCTCGACCACGTCGTGCTCGGCCACGAGCCGTACCACCTGCTCGACGTCACTATCCGTATCACTGTCCCTCGATAGGGTGATGAGCGGTGTGGCCAGCATAGGCGAAGCGTCACTGACAGCGATACCTACTCGTACCGACCCTACGTCGACCCCCAGCCGCCGTCCGCTGCCGGGGTCGTCAACGCCCGGGGTGTCGGGCCGTCTGCTCATAGCCGGGTCACGCCGCGCCCCGGATGCCGGCCTCGACCGCGCCGATCGCCTGCTCGATGCCCGCCGGGTTGGTGCCGCCGCCCTGCGCGAGATCCGGCTTGCCGCCGCCCCGGCCGCCGATGGCGTCGGCGAAGCCGGGCACCAGCTGGCCTGCGGCGAATCCCTTGTCGCGGGCCGCGGCCGTCGTCGCGACGGCGAAGCTGACCTTCTCGCCGCTCGGCGAGAACAGCGCCACGATGCCGGGCCGGGACCCGAGCCGGTTGCGCACCTCACCGGTGAGCTTGCGCAGCCCGCCCGCGTCGACGCCCTCGCCGACCTTGGCCGCGACCAGCGTGATCCCGTCGACCTCGCGGGCCTGCTCGACCAGCTCGCCCGCCGAGCCGAGCACCTGCTGGGTGCGCAGCGTCTCGATCTCCTTCTCGGCGTCGCGCAGCCGCTTCAGGACGTCCTCGATGCGCCCCGGCAGCTGCTCGCTCGGCACCTTGAACGTGCCGGCGAGCTGCGACACCAGCAACTGCTCCTTGCGGACGTACTGCAGCGCGTCCCTGCCGACCAGCGCCTCGACGCGGTGCACGCCGGAGCCGATGGACGAGTCGCTGACCAGCTTCACCAGCCCGAGCTGGCCGATGCTGCCGACGTGGGTGCCGCCGCACAGCTCGCGGGAGTACTCGCCCATGTCGACGACGCGCACCTCGTTGCCGTACTTCTCGCCGAACAGCGCCACCGCGCCCATGTCGAGCGCCTTGTCCATCGACGTCGTGTAGGACTGCACCTCGACGTCGGTGACGAGGTAGTCGTTGACCTCCTCCTCGACGGCGGTGAGCACGTCGGCCGAGACCGACTTCGGCGAGGTGAAGTCGAAGCGCATCCTGCCTGGCGAGTTCAGCGACCCTGCCTGCGCGGCCCGCCTGCCGTACGCGCCGCGCACGGCGGCGTGCACCAGGTGCGTCGCGGAGTGCGAGCGCTGGATCGACATCCGGCGGGCCTCGTCGACCGATCCGGTGACCTCGGTGTCCAGTCCGATCTCACCGGCGATGACCTCGACGGTGTGCACGAACAGGCCGGGCACGTTCTTCTGCACGTCGAGCACCTTGGCCTCGCCAGCGGAGCCGATCAGCACGCCGGTGTCGGCGATCTGGCCACCGCTCTCGGCGTAGAACGGGGTCTGGTCGAGCACCAGCTCCGCCGTCTGGCCCTCGCTGATGCTGGTCACCGGCCGGCCATCGTGCAGCAACCCGAGCACCTTCGCCCCTGCTTGCAGGTCGGTGTAGCCGAGGAACCGGGTCTCGCCGTGCTGGTCCAGCAGGTCGCGGTAGGCCGACAGGTCGGCGAAGCCGGTCTTCTGGCTCGCCGCGTCGGCCTTGGCCCGCTGCCGCTGCTGCTCCATCAGCGAGCGGAAGCCGTCCTCGTCGACCTCGAGACCCTGCTCGGCGGCCATCTCCAGGGTCAGGTCGATCGGGAAGCCATAGGTGTCGTGCAGCTGGAACGCCTTGTCCCCGGCCAGGATCGAGCTGCCCGCCCGCTTGGCCTGCTCGGCAGCGACGTCGAAGATCTTCGAGCCGGCGGTGAGCGTGGCGAGGAACGTCTCCTCCTCCTGCGCCATCACGTCGTTGATCCGGTCGAAGTCCCGCGCGATCTCCGGGTACGACGGCGCCATGGCGTCGCGCACCACGGCGGCGAACTCCGGCAGCACCGGCTCGTGCACGCCGAGCAGCCGCACCGAGCGCACGATCCGCCGCAGCAGCCGCCGCAGCACGTAGCCGCGCGCCTCGTTGCCCGGGGTGACGCCGTCGCCGATGAGCATCGCGCCGGAGCGGGCGTGGTCTGCGATGACGCGGAACCGGACGTCGTCCGGGTGGTTGTCGCCATAGCGGCGGCCGGAGATCTCCTCCGCCTTCGCGATGACCGGGCGCACCAGGTCGGTCTCGTAGACGTTCTCGACGCCCTGCAGCAGGTAGGCGACCCGCTCGACGCCCATGCCGGTGTCGATGTTCTTCTGCGGCAGCTCCCCGATCGGCGGGAAGCCCTTCTTCGGCGGGTCCTCGCCCCTGATGTCCTGCATGAACACCAGGTTCCAGATCTCCAGGTAGCGGTCCTCGTCCACGACCGGACCGCCCTCGCGGCCGTACTCGGGGCCGCGGTCGTAGTAGATCTCCGAGCACGGCCCGCCCGGACCCGGCACACCCATGTCCCAGTAGTTGTCCTCGGCGTTGCGGTACTGGATCCGCTCGGCCGGGATGCCGGTGATCTTGCGCCACAGCGCCGCGGCCTCGGCGTCGTGCTCGAACACCGTCACCCAGATCCGGTCCGGGTCGAACCCGTAGCCGCCGTCGGCCTGCGACTTCGTGACGAGATCCCAGGCGTAGCCGATCGCGCCGTCCTTGAAGTAGTCACCGAACGAGAAGTTGCCCGCCATCTGGAAGAACGTGTTGTGGCGGGTGGTCTTGCCGACCTCGTCGATGTCGCCGGTGCGCACGCACTTCTGCACGCTGGTCGCGCGCGGGTACGGCGGTGACACCTCGCCGAGGAAGTACGGCTTGAACTGCACCATTCCCGCGTTGACGAACAACAGGTTGGGATCATCGAGGATCAGCGAGGCGCTGGGCACCTCGGTGTGGCCCGCCGAGGTGAAATGGCGGAGGAATCGGTCCCGGATCTCGTGTGTCTGCACGTGTTTGGTCCTGTGGGTAGTCGGTGGTCGGTGGTCGGAGATCGCGAGCGCGGCTCAGCGGTCTGCCTGCGGCGCTCGCGCCTGCCGCGTTGCCCGGTCCGAGCCGTAGGCGTGACGACCCCGCGACACCTCGACGTGCCGCGTCGCCATGCCGGTCTGCTGTTCCACCGCTTCGTGCAGTTCCTGTTCTCGTTCGGTCATGCCCGCTCGTACCTCGGCGCCGAACGCGCCGAGCCCGCTCGCGAGCTCCCGCATCGCGTCACCCAGGTTCGAGGCTAACCCCGCCGGGGTCGCCTGACGAGCGGTGCTGCTCGCCTTCCGCGACAGTGCGACGCCCGCGGCGATGCCGACGCCGAGCCAGAACATCCGCTTCACTTCCTGCCTCGTTTCCTGCCGTACCGGCGGGTGTGCTTGCCGTTCTCGCCCGCCGTGCCCTGCCTGCGTGCCTTGATCGCCTTGCTCACGCCGTAGGAGAACGCGGCCGTCTTGACGAGCGGGCCGCCGAGGGTCGCCGTGAACACCGAGGACAGCGCCGACGCGTTGCTCGAGAACTGCTGCACGTTCGCCGTGACGCCGTCGACGCGCTCGAGCTGGGTGTTGACGTGGGTGATGGTGTCGTTGGCGCCGTGCAGCAACGGGTCGCTGTTCTCGTGTGCCTTCCGGATCGCCACCGTCGCCTCGTCCAGGGTACGGCCGAGCTTGATCAGCGGTATCGCGAGCAGGATGACCAACAGCACGAATGCTCCCGCTGCGATGAGCGCTGCGATGTGCCCTGCCGACACGGGCCCTCCTCCATCTGACGTGCTGGAACGCTCGTCAGGCTACCGTGAGCCACCCTTGGCCGATGGAGTGACCCGCCCGGGGCGTCACTCCCCGCGCACGGCCGCGCGCAGCTTCGCGACCCGGTCGGCGAGCACGCGCTCGGCACCCCGGTCGGTCGGCCGGTAGTAGTCGGTGCCGACCAGCTCGTCGGGCGGATACTGCTGCGCCAGCACGCCCTCCGGCACGCCGTGCGGGTAGGCGTAGCCCTGCGCGTTGCCGAGCCGCTTCGCCCCGGCGTAGTGGCCGTCGCGCAGGTGCGCGGGCACCGTGCCCGCCTTGCCTGCCCGCACGTCGGCCAGCGCCGCGTCGATGCCGGTGATCACGGCGTTGGACTTCGGCGCCGTCGCCAGGTGCACGGTTGCCTGCGCGAGCGCCAGCCTGCCCTCCGGCATGCCGATGAACTGCACCGCATGCGCGGCGGCGACGGCCGACTGCAACGCGGTGGGGTCCGTCATGCCGATGTCCTCGCTGGCGTGCACCACCAGCCTGCGCGCGATGAAGCGCGGGTCCTCCCCCGCCTCGACCATCCGCGCCAGGTAGTGCAGCGCTGCGTCGACGTCGGAGCCGCGAATCGACTTGATGAACGCGCTGATGACATCGTAGTGCTGGTCGCCGTCACGGTCGTAGCGCACCGCCGCCTTGTCGACGGTGGCCTCGACGGTGGCCAGCGAGATGGACCGCTCCCCGGCAGGCACCGCGTCGGCCGCGGCCTCCACCGCGGTCAGCGCGCGGCGGGCGTCGCCACCGGCCAGCCGCACCACGTGGGCGCGCGCGTCGTCGTCCAGGTCGAACGCCCCGGCGAGGCCACGCTCGTCGGTCAGCGCGCGGGTGATGACCTCGTCGATGTCGTCGTCGGTGAGCGAGCGCAGTTGCAGCACCAGCGAGCGCGACAGCAGCGGCGAGACGATCGAGAACGACGGGTTCTCGGTCGTCGCGGCCACCAGCAGCACGGTGCGGTCCTCGACCGCGCCGAGCAGCGCGTCCTGCTGCGTCTTGGAGAACCGGTGCACCTCGTCGATGAACAGCACGGTGTCCTCGGCGGCGTGCGAGCGCCTGCGGCGGGCGGCGTCGATGACGCCGCGTACCTCCTTGACGCCGGAGGACAGCGCCGACAGCGCGATGAACCGGCGCTCGGTCGCCCCCGCCATCAGGTACGCCAGCGTGGTCTTGCCGGTGCCGGGCGGGCCGAACAGGATCACCGACGCGGGCGCGGCGCCCTCGACCAGCCGTCGCAGCGGGGCGCCGTCGCCGAGCAGATGCGCCTGGCCGACGACGTCGTCGAGGGTGCGCGGACGCATCCTGACCGCGAGCGGCGCCGAGGGATCGACGTCGGCGACCTGCGCGGGTTCGCCGGGTTCCCCGGCCAGGTCGCGGTTGACGGTGAACAGCTCGTCCTGCACGGCTCAACGCTACCGCGCCACACCGACGGAGCGACTAGCGGAACGCCGGGTACAGCGCCAGATCGAGGCCGGGGCCGAAGCGCCGCTCGATCGCCTCGGCGACGGCGGCGGCGTGCGCGGCGATCGCGTCGTCGCCCTGCCGCCCGGCGCGGGAGGCCAGCTCCCGCCACCACGACTCGAGCGCGGCGGCCCTGCTGGTCGGACCGGTGTCGGCGTCGGCGAGCCGGAGCAGCTCCCGGGCGGTCTGCGTCCACACGCAGGCGATGTGGCTGTCGAGCAGCGCGGCGGTGAACACGTCGTCGTCGGCCAGCCCCGGCCAGATCCCGGTGACCTCGGCTCGCCACGCCGCGATCATCGCCTCGCTCATCCCGGCGGGCAGCCCGAGCGCGCCGCGCCAGAACGCGAAAGGCACCCGCAGGTGCGCCACGTCGATCATGGCGTTGCGCACCCGGCCGTGCTCGAAGTCGAGGAAGCGCACCCCGTCGCTGGTGACGAGGTTGTTCTCCGGGGCGAGGTCGACCGGCGAGAAGGCCCGGTACTCGCCGTCGTCGATC
The DNA here is from genome assembly GCA_009377395.1 of Actinophytocola sp. GTDB lineage: Bacteria > Actinomycetota > Actinomycetes > Mycobacteriales > Pseudonocardiaceae > Haloechinothrix_A. Next base: position 10,010 of record WHUB01000063.1, read on the forward strand.
CGCAGCGACGCCACCCTGACCCGCTCGGCGACCGCCTCGGCCGTGGTGACGCCGAGCGTGTCGGCCAGCATGCCGGGCAGTCGCGCCGCCGCCTCGGCCGCCTCGGTGTCCTCGCAGGCGGGCTGCCCGCCGAAGCGGCGCAGCAGCGCGTTGAAGTCAGCCTCCCGGTGCGCCGTCGTCGCGTGCATCGTGCCGAGCGCGCGAGCCCAGGACAGCAGCGTGCCCTCGGCCACCCGCGCGTCGGCGGAGCGCAGCTTGTCGGCCAGCGTCGGCGCGTTGCCGAGGTCGGACAGCACCAGCACCCGGTGGGTGACGTCGTGCCCGAGCAGCTCGGGGCACATCCGGTCTTCCGAGGTCAGCGCGGTGAACAGCTGGTAGCTGACGGCCTCGGCCGCGAACGGGTCACTGGCGTCCTCGTCCGGCTCGGGGTAATGCTTGACGACGATGGTGCGGGGCAACGAGAAGGGAGACGAGGCCACCGTGGCGCGCAGGACGACGGCGGGGCCGCTACCCGCGAGGTCCTCTGGCTTCGACAACGTGATCGCCGATCCGAACCGGTTCGCCAATGCCAGCTCGGCCGCGTCAAGCGCGGCCGCAAGGGCGCGTTGCCGAGGTTGGTCGCCGACGTGTTCGTCGTCGTGAGCAGAGGTGTCCACATGCATCAGCTGCGGAGCCTACTAGCGTGGAAGTTGCGATGAGAAGCACCGACCCGTCACAGCACTCCCCCCGTGACCGCGACCGCGACGAGCAGGGCAAGGCGCGAAATGCCAGGCCACGCGACGGTTTGGGCAGGCCACTGCCGTACGGCGAGGCCGGGGTGGAGCGGCAGCCCGAAGGTGTAACGCGCTCCCCCACGCGCACCATTGACGACGCCCAGCGGCTGCTCGACGACGGCAAGCCGTTCCACGCCCACGAGGTGTTCGAGGACGCCTGGAAGTCGTCCGGCGACCCGGACGAGCGGCGGTTCTGGAAGGGCATGGCGCAGCTCGCCGTCGGGCTGACCCACGGTGCGCGCGGCAACCTCGTCGGTGGCGCGCGGCTGTTGCGGCGCGGCGCGGAGCACATCGCCCCGTACGCCGAGCGGCCGCCGCACGGCATCGCCGTCGCGGGGCTGCTGGCGTGGGCTGAGGCGCTCGCCGCCGAGCTCGACGCCGGTACGGGCATCGCGGCGCCCGGGGAAAGGGCGCCCCGGCTGCGTGATTAGCGGTGACATCTGAAGCTCTGTGACCTTCGCCCCGTCGTTGCGCTGACATCGCACGCTCAGCGCCTGATCGCGCCTGGCGTGCGTCGGTCGCAGCGACCACCCACTCGCTCCGCTCGGAGTGGCCCCATCAACCGACGGGCGAAGCTCCCAACCGCTACCCCTCCGGCTTCTTGGCGGGCTTGGCGTCCACGCCCGCTTCCTTGCGCTGCTGCGGGGTGATCGGCGCGGGTGCGCCGGTGAGCGGGTCGTAGCCGCCGCCGGTCTTCGGGAACGCGATCACGTCCCGGATCGAGTCGGACCCGGTCAGCAGCGCGACGATGCGGTCCCAGCCGAACGCTATGCCGCCGTGCGGCGGCGCGCCGTAGGCGAACGCGTCCAGCAGGAAGCCGAACTTCTCCCGCGCCTCCTCCTCGGTCACGCCCATCACGTCGAACACCCGCCGCTGCACGTCGGCGCGGTGGATACGAATCGAGCCGCCGCCGATCTCGTTGCCGTTGCACACGATGTCGTAGGCGTAGGCCAGCGCGTTGGCCGGGTCGGTCTCGAACTTGTCGATCCACTCCGGGGTCGGCGAGGTGAACGCGTGGTGCACCGCGGTCCACTCGCCGTGCCCGACGGCGACGTCGTCGGTCGCGCCCGCCGGCTCGAACAGCGGCGCGTCCACCACCCACACGAACGACCAGGCATCCTCGTCGATGAGGCCGAGCCGGTGGCCGATCTCGTCGCGAGCCGCGCCCAGCAGCGCCCGGGCATCCGACGCCTGGCCCGCCGCGAAGAACACGCAGTCGCCGCGCTCGGCGCCCACCGCGGCGGCGAGACCGTCGCGTTCGGACTCCGACAGGTTCTTGGCGACCGGGCCGCCGAGCGTGCCGTCCTCGCCGACGAGCACGTACGCCAGCCCCTTGGCGCCACGCTGTTTGGCCCAGTCCTGCCAGGCGTCGAGCTGCCTGCGTGGCTGGCCGGCCCCGCCCGCCATCACGACGGCGCCGACGTACGGCGCCTGGAACACCCGGAACGGCGTGTCGGCGAAGTAGTCGGTCATCTCGGTGATCTCGAGGTCGAACCGCAGGTCCGGCTTGTCGGTGCCGTACTTGGCCATCGCGTCGGCGTAGCTGATGCGCGGGATCGGCAGCGTCACCTCGTGGCCAGCCAGCCGCCACAGCGCCGCGATCACCCGCTCGCTCAGCGCGATCACGTCGTCCTGGTCGACGAAGCTCATCTCGACGTCGAGCTGGGTGAACTCCGGCTGCCGGTCGGCGCGGAAGTCCTCGTCGCGGTAGCAGCGCGCGATCTGGAAGTAACGCTCGATGCCGCCCACCATCAGCAGCTGCTTGAACAGCTGCGGCGACTGCGGCAGCGCGTACCAGTTGCCCGGCTTGAGCCGGGCCGGGATCAAGAAGTCCCGCGCGCCCTCCGGCGTCGAGCGGGTCATGGTCGGCGTCTCGACCTCGACGAACCCCTCGTCGTGCAACAGCTCGCGGGCGACCCGGTTGACCTCGCTGCGCAGCCGCATCGCCTGAGCCGGCCCGTTGCGGCGCAGGTCGAGGTAGCGGTGCTTGAGCCGGGTCTCCTCACCGACGTCGACCCGGTCGTCGATCGGGAACGGCAGCACCGCCGACTCGGACAGGATCTCCAGCGAGGTGACCAGCACCTCGATCGCGCCGGTCGCGATGTCGGGGTTCTCGTTGCCCTCGGGACGCGGCGCGACCTCGCCGACGACCCGGACACAGAACTCCGACCGCAGCCCGTGCGCCCGCTCGGCCATCTCGCCCTCGCGGAACACCACCTGCGCCACGCCGCTGGCGTCCCGCAGGTCGATGAAGATGACCCCGCCGTGATCACGCCTGCGCGCCACCCATCCGGCAAGGGTGACGGTGTTTCCGGCGTGGTCGGCACGCAGACTGCCTGCGTCGTGGCTGCGAAGCACGGGGGCGCTCACTCTCTCGATCGGTGGTCATGGCGCGATACGCGCCCGTGGCAAGGCTAACGAACCGGCGCACTGTCATACTCACCGCCATGACCTACCCCGACCGGCTCTCCGGCACCGTCGTGGCGAAAGCGCCCCGGCTCGTCGGTGGGCTCGTCCTCGGCGCAGGGGTACTGCTGCTCGTGGGAGCCGTCGTCGCGAACCTGTTGCAGGCCAACACCTGGGAGCGGCGGTCGGCGAACACCACCGGCATCGTCGTCGACGTCGCCACGTCCCACTCGGCCAAGCACCGCACCACCTACTGCCCCGTCGTCGAGTTCATCGCCGACGGCACGGTCAAGACGTTCACCGCGACCCAGTGCGAACGGCCAGCACCGCAGATCGGCGACCGGCTCGGCGTGCGCTACGACCCGGACCACCCGTCCGACGCGATACTCGACTCCTGGATGACCCGGGCGCTGCTGGTGCTGCTGCTCGGCATCCTCGGCGCGCTCGGCACCGGCGCCGGGGTGTACCTGCTCACCAGGGCGCGACGCGGCACCTGACGCCCGGCGGCGAACCACCCGACCGTGCCCCGACCCGGTGCAGGAGGATGGACGCGTGAGCTCACCCCGGGACCGCAGACCACGCCGCGCCAGGCGCCCCGGTGACAGCGACGCCGATACCAGCCCCATTCCCCGCGTCGCGGCGTCAGCCCAGCGGCAGCCAGGACGCCACCACCGCGAGGACGAGCCCGCGCCCGACCCGGGCCACCCGCACGGGCACAGCCACTCGCACGAGCCGCCGCCCCCGGCGTCGACCCGGCTGCGCACCCTGATCATGATGCTGCTCGGGCCGCTGCTGCTCGCCGTGCTCGTGCTGTTCATCGCGCTGTTTCCCACCAGCGGAGTGCCGGAGCCCAAGGTGGGCTCCGGCACCCCGGTCGACGGCACCGTCGTCAGCGCGAAGCTGGGCCCGTGCGTGCAGGGCGCCGAAGAGCTGGCGCCGCAGGGCGGTCCGCAGTGCACGCTGCTCGACATCAAGCTCACCGGAGGACCGGCCGCGGGCACCGTGATCCACAAGGTCGAGCCGCTGGAGCCGTCCCGGCCCAAGTTCGCCGTCGGCGACGACATCGTGCTCGCCTACAACGGCAGCAACCCGGCCAACGACTACGCCTACCTGGTCATGGACTACCAGCGGGACACGCCGATGCTGCTGCTCGCCGCCATCTTCGTCGCGGCCGTGCTGCTGCTCGGCCGCTGGCACGGGGCCAGAGCACTGGTCGGACTCGGCGTCAGCGCGCTGGTCCTCGGGCTGTTCATCGTGCCCGCGATCCTCACCGGCGAGGACCCGCTGCTGGTCGGCATCACCGGGGCCGGTCTGATCATGTTCGTCACGCTCTACGCCACCCACGGCGTCTCGGTGCGCACCTCGGTGGCGCTGCTCGGCACGCTGGCCAGTCTGCTGCTGATCGGCCTGATCTCGGCCGTGTTCGCCGGGATGGCGCGGCTGACCGGGCTCGACCAGCAGACCGGCGATCTCATCGCGACGCTCGGCCACGGCATCGACGCGAGAGGACTGCTGCTGGCCGGGGTAGTGATCGGCGCGCTCGGTGTGCTCGACGACGTGACCGTGACCCAGACCAGCGCGATCTGGGAGCTGCGGCAGGCCAACCCGGCGCTGGGCTGGCGCTCGCTCTACGCGGCAGGCGTGCGGATCGGGCGCGACCACGTCGCGGCGGCCGTCAACACGCTGCTGCTCGCCTACGCGGGCGCCGCGCTGCCGGTGCTGCTGTACACGGCGGTGTCCGGAGTCGGGCTCGGCACCATGCTCACCTCCCAGGACATCGCACAGGAGATCCTGCGCACCCTCGCGGGCAGCATCGGCATCGTCGCCGCCGTGCCACTGACCAGCGTGCTGGCGGCGGTCATCGTCAACCGGGAAGCGGCTCCGGAACCCGGCGTAGGACCCCGCTGAGCGGCGAATTCGCCCATGGTTTCCGCCACACGGTGTTGGGCAGATGCGGCTGACCCCGGTTAAGGTGCTCGCGGACCGAGCCGGACGTGCCGCCCCCGGCACAGCACGGGCACGGCCGCCCCGACACAGAATGGGACACCCAGCATGAGCCAGCGCAACGGACACCGACAGCGACGGCAGCGGCTCAGCGACGTCACGGTGAACATGATCGTGACCAGCCCGATCGATGCCATCGACGCGACGATCTACACCTCGGCCAAGGTCATCGAGGACACCTCGGACGCGCTCGGCGCGCTGCCCAGCATCGCCCGCACGCTGGAGCAACTGCGTCCCGGCGGGGTGCTGCTCGAAGAGCTGATCAAACTGAAGAACACGCTCGACCGCATCGACCGGATCGGCACCTTCGTCGCCGAGGAGCTGCCCGAGACGCAGCAGCAGCTCGAAGCGCTGAGCAGTCAGCTCAACGACTCGATCAACCGCATCGGCGAGCTCTCTCGCGCCATCCTGACCCAGACCGCGGTCAACAACGCGCTCAACGACTCCATCCGGCTGCTGTCGAAGGGTCTCGGTTTCGCGCACGGCACCGCAGAGTCGCTGGGCAAGGCGTTGAGCAGGGCGCGCGGCGGACGCGAGGAGCCCTGACGGCACGCCCGACCTCCACAGCGACCTCACAGCCGGGAGCCATACAATCCGGCCGACGTGGTTCACCGGCAGGGGTCGAGGCCGGGCATCGGAAGCGAGGAGCGCGCGTGGCGACCAACGAGCAGCGCCGTGAGGCTGCGAAACGCAAGCTGGAACGGCAGATCGAGCACCGGCAGCAGCAGGCGAAGCGCAACCGCGCCATCGCCGCCGCCGTGACCGCCGGGGCCGTCGTCGTCATCATCGGGCTGGTCGTGTTCTTCGCGACGCGGGGCGGTGACGACCCCGCCGCGCAGGCCAAACCGCAGGGCCAGCAGCAGCCGACGCTGCGCATCCCCACCGAGCGGGTGGCGGTGCCGGAGCGCCCCAAGCCACTGCCCAACCCGGTGACGTGCAGCTACCCGGACAGCGGCAACGCCGCCAAAAAGGTCTCGCCGCCCAAGGACGGCACGGTGCCCTCGAAGGGCACGGTCGACGTGACCATGTCGACGACGGCGGGCGACATCGGCCTGACGCTGGACCGCTCGCTCGCGCCGTGCACCGTCAACAGCATGCTCAACCTGATCAAGCAGGACTACTACGAGGGCAGCTCGTGCCATCGCCTCGGCACCCGGGAGCTGCAGATGTTGCAGTGCGGCGACCCGACCGGCACCGGCAGCGGCGGGCCCGGTTACCGGTTCGCCGACGAGACGTTCCCGCAGCTGCACTACGGCCGGGGCCTGGTGGCGATGGCCAACAGCGGGCCGAACACCAACGGCAGCCAGTTCTTCCTGGTCTACGGTGAGGCGCCGCTCGACCCCGACTACTCCGTGTTCGGCACCATCTCCGACGAGGGCCTGGCCACGCTCGACAAGGTCGCGCGCGCCGGGATCGGCCAGCCGGGCCCCACCGGCGACGGCACCGGCAGGCCGGCGATGCCAGTGAAGTTCACCGACATCACGGTGTCCGCATGACAGCAGGGCTTGAGCTGACGCGGGACGGCAACGTCGCGCGGCTGACGTTCACGCGGCCGGACAAGCACAACGCGATCAGCTTCGACATGTGGTCGGCCATCCCCGGCATCGTCGCCGAGGTCGAGGCCGACCCGGCGATCACGGCGCTGGTGCTGACCGGCGAGGGCGAGAACTTCTCCGCGGGCGCCGACATCGCCGAGTTCGGCGAGCTTCGCTCGACCGCGGACGGCGCCGCGCTCTACGACAAGGCGGTGCACGCCGCCGTGACCGCGCTGGCCGAGATGGTGACCCCGAGCATCGCGATGATCCGGGGCAACTGCATCGGCGGCGGCTGCCAGGTCTCGGTGGCCTGCGACTTCCGGTTCGCCGCCGAGGACGCGCGGTTCGGCATCACTCCGGCCAAGCTCGGCATCGTCTACGACTACACCTCCACCCACCAGCTCGTCTCGCTGGTCGGCCCGGCCAACGCCCGGTACTTCCTGCTGTCGGCCAACCTGGTCGGCGCGGCGCGCGCCCGCGAGATGGGCCTGGTCAACGAGGTCCGCCCCGCCGGAGAGCTGGCCGGGGCGGTCGAGGAGTTCGTCGCGACGCTCGCCACTCGGTCACAGACCTCGGTGCGCGGCATGAACCGGATCATCGGCAAGATCGCGGCGGGCCAGGACGAGCAGGATGACGAGATCGACCAGCTACGCCGGGACGCCATCCACGGCGCCGACTACGCCGAGGGTGTCGCGGCGTTCCTCGAGCGCAGGAAGCCGAGGTTCACGACGCCGAGGTGACACGGTAGACGTCGTAGACGCCCTCGACCTTGCGGACCGCGTTGAGCACGTGACCGAGGTGCTTGGGGTCGCCCATCTCGAACGAGAACCGTGACACCGCCACCCGGTCGCGGGAGGTGGTCACCGAGGCCGACAGGATGTTGACCTTCTCGTCGGCGAGGATCTTGGTGATGTCGGACAGCAGCCGGTGCCGGTCGAGCGCCTCGACCTGGATCGCGACCAGGAACACCGAGGACTCCGACGGCGCCCACTCCACCTCGACCAGCCGTTCCGGCTGGCCTTGCAGGTCGGCCGCGTTGGTGCAATCGGTGCGGTGCACGCTCACCCCGCCGCCCCGCGTGACGAAGCCGAGAATCTCGTCGCCCGGCACCGGGGTGCAGCAGCGGGCCAGCTTCGCCCACACGTCGCTCGCGTCCTTCACCACGACGCCGACGTCGTTACTCGACCGCCTGCGGCTGATCGTCGACGGGGTGGCGCGCTCGGCCAGCTCCTCCTCGGCCTCCTCGACCCCGCCGATGAACGCCACCAGCCGCGACACCACGTGCTTGGCGCTGGTGCTGCCCTCCCCGACAGCCGCGTACAGCGCGGTGATGTCGCCGTAGCGCAGCTCGGTGGCGAGCGCGCCCATCACGTCGGCGGAGATCAGCCGCTGCAGCGGCAGCCCGGCGCGGCGGATCTCCTTGGTGATGGCCTCCTTACCGGCGTCGATGGCCTCCTCGCGCCGCTCCTTGGCGAACCACTGCCGGATCTTCGCCCGCGCCTTAGGCGACCCGGCGAAGCCGAGCCAGTCGCGGCTCGGTCCCGCGTTCTCCGCCTTGGACGTGAAGATCTCGACGACCTCGCCGTTGTCGAGCTTGCGCTCCAGCGCGACCAGCCTGCCGTTGACCCGTGCGCCGATGCAGCGGTGCCCGACCTCGGTGTGCACCGCGTAGGCGAAGTCGACCGGCGTCGACCCGGCGGGCAGCGTGATCACGTCGCCCTTGGGCGTGAACACGAAGATCTCGCGGGTGGCGAGGTCATAGCGCAGCGACTCGAGGAACTCGCCGGGGTCGGCCGCCTCCCGCTGCCAGTCGAGCAGCTGGCGCATCCACGCCATCTCGTCGACCTCGAGGGCGCCGGTCTTGCCGTTGTTGTGGGTGCCCCTGGTCTCCTTGTAGCGCCAGTGCGCCGCGATGCCGTACTCGGCGGTGCGGTGCATCTCGTAGGTGCGGATCTGCACCTCGAGCGGCTTGCCGTCCGGCCCGATCACGGTGGTGTGCAGCGACTGGTAGACGCCGAAGCGCGGCTGCGCGATGTAGTCCTTGAACCGGCCCGGCATCGGCTGCCACAGCGCGTGCACCACGCCCATCGCCGCGTAGCAGTCGCGCAGGTCGTCGACGAGGATGCGCACGCCGACCAGGTCGTGGATGTCGTCCAGATCGCGGCTGCGCACGATCATCTTTTGGTAGATCGAGTAGTAGTGCTTCGGCCTGCCCTCGACCTTCGCCTGCACCCGCGACTTGGCCAGGTTGTCGAGCAGCTGGTCGATCACCGAGCGCAGGTAGACGTCGCGCGACGGCGCTCGGTCGGCGACCAGCCGCACGATCTCGTCGTACTTCTTCGGTTGCAGAATGGCGAACGCCAGGTCCTCCAGCTCCCACTTCACCGTCGCCATGCCGAGCCGGTGCGCGAGCGGGGCGAGCACCTCGAGCGTCTCGCGGGCCTTGCGGACCTGCTTCTCCGGCGGCAGGAACCGCATGGTGCGCATGTTGTGCAGCCGATCGGCCAGCTTGATGACCAGCACCCTCGGGTCGCGGGCCATCGCGATGACCATCTTGCGGATGGTCTCGGCCTCGGCCGCGGTGCCGAGCTTGACCTTGTCCAGCTTGGTGACGCCGTCCACCAGGTGGCCGACCTCGTCGCCGAAGTCCGTGCGCAGCTTGTCCAGCGAGTAGCCGGTGTCCTCCACGGTGTCGTGCAGCAGCGCGGCCACCAGCGTGATGGTGTCCATGCCCAGCTCGGCGAGGATGGTGGCCACCGCGAGCGGATGCGTGATGTAGGGGTCGCCGGACTTGCGGCGCTGCCCCCGGTGCAGCTCCTCGGCGACGTCGTAGGAGCGTTGCAGCAGCCCGAGGTCGGCGCTCGGGTGCAGCTCGCGGTGCACTGCGGCGAGCGGTTCGAGCACCTGCTTGACCTGCGCGGGGCGTTGCGCGGTGATCCGGCGCGCCAGCCGTGCCCTGACCCGCCGGGTCGCCGACGGGGTGCCGTTCTGCTGCTCACCGCCGTGGTTCGCGCGGCCCGAGCTCCGCTGCTGCGCGGCGTCCCGCCCAGCGGTGTCATCGCTGACCGGGGACCGGAGCTCGTTGCTCACCCGCACCCTCCTTGCGCCGGTAGCTGGATCCTGGGTGTCCAGCCTAGCTCCGGTCTTCCCACCGGGGCACGCGGAGGTCGGACGAGGTCAGCGCCTGCGCTTGCCGGTCGGCCTGCCGGTGGACTTGCCGGTCGGTTTGCCCTTGCCCGCGAGCCTGCGCTGGTCGCTCTTCTTCAGGTTCCGGCCGGGCACCGCCGACGCCGCGACGAACGCCTTCTCCTGGCGCAGCTCCTCGGCGTACCGCTCGTCATCCAGCTCGTCGTCCGACTCCGTGCCGGACAGCCCCGCCGTCGCCCGCGCGGTCTGACTCGAGGTGCGCTTGCCGAGCGCGCGCCGCGACTCGACCCGCCTCGCCTGCTCCTGGTAAGCGGGCTGACGCATCGTCAGATCGACCAGCACCGGGGTGGCGAGGAAGATCGACGACAGCGTTCCCGCGAAGATGCCGATCGCCTGCACCAGCGCCAGGTCCTTCAACGTGCCCGCGCCGAGCAGGCCGACGCCGATGACCAGCAGCGCGCCCACCGGCAGCAGCGACGTCACCGAGGTGTTGATGGAACGCATCAGGGTCTGGTTCAGCGCCAGGTTGGCCGCCTCGGGATACGTCTGCCTGCTCAGGTCGAGCAGGCCCTTGGTGTTCTCCTTGACCTTGTCGAAGACGACGACGGTGTCGTAGAGCGAGTAGCCGAGGATCGTCAGCAGGCCGATCACCGTCGCCGGCGTCACCTCGAACCCGACGATCGAGTACACGCCCGCGGTCGTGGTGAGGTCGAAGGCCAGCGCGGTCAGTGCGGCGGCGGCCATGCGTCGTTCGAAGAAGATCGACAGGAACACCGTGACCAGCACGAGGAACACCGCGAGCGCGATGATCGCCTGCCGGGTGATCTCGCCACCCCACGAGCCACTGACATTGCTGTCGCTGATGGCGTCGGTGCTGGATTCGCCCCCGATGCCGACCGGTTTGAGCTCGCTGACCAGCGCCCGCTTGAGCTCGTCGATCTCGCCGACGGTGAGCGTCTGCGACTGTATCTCCACCGTCTGGGAGTTGCCGGCGCCGACGAGCTGCGTCGCCGACGGCGGATGCCCCACAGCGTCGGCGAAGACCCGCTCCGCCTCGGTGGTGGAGATCGGACCTTGCGCACCCTGGGCCGGCATCTGGATCTCGGTGCCGCCGACGAACTCGATGCCCGGGGTGAAGCCACGGAAGACCATGCTGCCGATGCAGATCAGCATGATCACCGCGGCGGCGGCGTACCACATCTTCTTCGTGCGAATGAAGTCGAAGCCGCCGGTGCCGAGGTAGAGCTTGGTCAGCTTGCTCTGTCGCCGTGGCCTCGTCTCCTCGGTCTGTTCCGTGGTCTGACCGGTCGTTTCGGTTGACTCAGCCATGGTCAGACCCCCCTCGCTGCCGCAGGGCCGGATCGTTTCTTACTTCGCCGCACCGAGGAGCCGATCTCGGTGACCATGCCGAGCCCGGACAGGTACCGGTTGTCGAGGATCTTCCATCTCCCGGCCATGACCAGCATCGGATGCGTCACCATGAACACGATGACCAGGTCGAGCACCGTCGTCAGGCCGATGGTGAACGCGAAGCCCTTCACGGTGCCGACGGCGAGGATGTAGAGCACGACGGCGGCGAGCAGCACGACAGCGTCCGCCGAGAGCATGGTCCGTCTGCATCGCACCCACGCTCGCGGGATGGACGAGCGCACACTTCGCCCGGTACGAATCTCGTCCTTGATGCGTTCGAAGTAGACGATGAACGAGTCCGCCGTGACACCGATCGAGATGATCAGGCCGGCGACGCCGGCGAGGTCGAGGGTGAAGCCGACCGATCTGCCGAGCAGCACGATCACCGGGAACACCAGCCCCGCCGTCAGCCCGAGCGACGCGATCAGCAGCACGCCGAGGAGGCGGTAGTAGACGAGGCTGTACAGCACCATCAGCGCGAACCCGATGGCTCCGGCGATGAGACCGGCATTCAGCGACGACGCGCCGAGCGTCGGCGAGACCGTCGACGCGTTCGAGGTCTCGAACGACAGCGGCAGCGAGCCGTACTTGAGAATCTGGGCCAGGTCCTCGGCCTCTGCCTGGGTGAAGTTGCCCGTGATGCGGGTGTTGCCCGCGATCGCGGTCGTCACGGTCGGCGCCGAGACCACCTCGGTGTCGAGCACGAACGCGACCTGCGACGGGTTGCCCGGGTGCTGTGCCGACTCCTTGGCGAGCCTCGACGTGATGTCGGCCCACTTCGAGTTGCCCTCGCCGGTGAAGCTGATGTTGACCTGGTAGCCGACGCCGTTGGAGTTCATGCTCGCGCTGGCGTCGCTGACCGCCTCGCCGCTCAGCACTACCGGGCCGAGCAGGTAGGCATAGCGCTTTCCGGTGGTTTTCCGCTCCTGGTCGCAGGCGACGAGCGGCAGGTTGGGATCGTCGTTGCCACGCAGCGGGTCCTGGGCGCCCTCGGAGCAGTCGATCTCCTCCAATGCCGCCCGCAGCGCCTTCCCGGCCTGCGGCCCCGAGCTCAGCAGCGCCTTGTTCTGCCGGATCCGCTGCGCCTCGGCGATCTTCCGCTGCGTCTCCTCCGGCAGGTACTGATCGTCTCCCCCGGTGGCGGCGGGTGCCCCCCGGTCGCTGCCCGCGGCGCCACCGCCGCCCGGGCCGCCGGAGTCACCCGGCTTCGCGCTGCCGGTGTCGCCCTTGCCGCTCGTGTCGCCGCCTTGGCCGGTTTGCTGGTCGAGCGCGGCTGGGTCGAACGGGCCCGCGATGACCTCGCGGAAGCCCAGCTTCGCCGTCTGGCCGAGTGTCTTGGCCTCCTCGCCCCGGCTCCCTGGCACCGTGATCTCGATCTGCTTGCCGTCGAGCAGGACCTCCGCGCCTGAGACGCCGAGCCCGTTGACGCGCTCGTCGATGATCGCCCGCGCCTGATCGAGTGCCTCCTGCGTCGGCTCGGAGCCGTCCGGGGTGCGCGCGGTCAGCGTGACACTGGTGCCGCCCTTGAGGTCGATGCCGAGCCGGGGGGTCGGCTTGCCGCTGCCGGTGAAGAACACCAGACCGTACAGCGCGGCGACAATCAGGATGAAAACCGCAAGATACCGTCCTGGACGGATGGTACCGGCAGGTGGTGCCACAGGAGGGTCTCTCCTCGAACTCGTTGCTTGGCGGAGCCCCGGCTGGGGCGCAGGACGCTCGCATGACCGCACGACGGCCACGGCATGGGAACTCTACTCCCGGCCACGTGAGCCACACGTGATGTACCCGCGTGCCGGTGCTGGCGCGCGGTCATGCGTTCGGGCGTTGTTACTTGCTCTTGTGCTCCAGCGACGGCGCGACCTCGGGCTCGTCACGCTTCTCCTCGGCGAGGTCCTCGGTCTCGTCGACGGCGTCGACGTCCTCGTCGTCCTCATCGAACTCGTCGTCGTCGAACGGCTCGATCTTCTCCCGCACCGCCTGCCGCAGCCAGGTCGTCACGAAGCCATCGGCGATCTCCAGCTCGATCGTGGTGTCGTCGCTGGTGTCGGTGACCGTGGCGTGCAGCCCGGACGTCGTCATCACCCGGTCGCCCTCGGTCAGGCTCTCCTGCAGGTCGTTCTGCGCCTGTTGCGCCTTCTTCTGCTTGCGCACGGTGAAGAACATCATCAACCCGAGGCCAGCCATCATCACGATGAGCAGTTCCATCGATTTCTCCCTCTGTGGACACGGCGGCCTGGCACCGTGCCCGTTGGCGAGTACATACTGTGCTGGTAGATGCCAATCCGGCCGAAAAGCAGCCCGACGTATCCGTCGGCCTGCTTTACGGCCTTCTTAGCATCACTGCGAGTCTGCCAGTTTACGCCCTGGCCACGTACGGCAGCCCCCACGTCACCGCAGGCAGGCCCGCGAGCGTGTCAGTCGAACAACGACTGGGTGCCGTCCGACGTTCCACGCGGCGGCGGCAGCCCGAGATGCTGCCATGCCGACGCCGTGGCCACCCTGCCGCGCGGGGTGCGCGCAAGCATGCCGATGCGCACCAGGTACGGCTCGCACACCTCCTCCACCGTCGAGGACTCCTCCCCGACGGCGACCGCGAGCGTGGACACCCCGACCGGGCCGCCGCCGAAGGAGCGCACCAGCGCGCCGAGCACCGCCCGGTCGAGCCGGTCGAGACCCCATTCGTCGACGTCGTACACCTCGAGCGCGGCCTGGGCCGTCTCCCGGGTCACCCTGCCGTCGGCGCGCACCTCGGCGTAGTCGCGCACCCGGCGCAGCAACCGGTTGGCGATGCGGGGTGTGCCCCGGGAGCGACCGGCGATCTCCTCCGCGCCGTCGGCTTCCAGCGGCACGCCGAGGATGGCGGCCGAGCGGCGCAGCACCTGTTCCAGCTCGATCGGCTCGTAGAACTCCATGTGGCCGGTGAAGCCGAACCGGTCCCGCAGCGGCCCGGTCAGCGCGCCGGAGCGGGTGGTGGCGCCGACCAGGGTGAACGGCGCGACCTCCAGCGGGATGCTGGTCGCGCCGGGCCCCTTGCCGACGACGACGTCGACCCGGAAGTCCTCCATCGCCAGGTACAGCATCTCCTCGGCGGGCCGGGCGATGCGGTGGATCTCGTCGATGAACAGCACATCGCCTTCGACCAGGTTCGACAGCATCGCGGCGAGGTCACCCGCGCGTTCCAGCGCCGGGCCGGAGGTGATGCGGATAGCGCTGTCCAGCTCGGACGCGATGATCATGGAAAGGCTGGTCTTGCCGAGACCGGGCGGCCCGGACAGCAGCACGTGGTCGGGCGGCACTCCCCTGCGTTTGGCGCTTTCCAGCACCAGCCCGAGCTGCTCGCGCACCCTGGGCTGGCCGACGAACTCGGCCAGCTTGCGCGGGCGCAGCGTGGTCTCGAACTCGCGCTCCTCGGTCTCCGGCAGCGCGGACAGCGACGTCGGCTCAGCGTCAGGGCCTGCGGCCGCGTCATGCTCGCTCATCGGAAACCTCCGGCTGGAAACCCGGCTTTAGCCGTGGGGAGGAAAGCCGGACTGCCTGTTTGGCGCTGTGCTTACAAACTGAGTTGCTATTATGTGAAACGTGGCGAAAACGCTGGTGAAGCGGGCGTACAAGTACCGCTTCTACCCGACCGAGCAGCAAGCGCAGGAACTGCTGCGCACGTTCGGTTGCGTTCGTCTCATCTACAACCGAGCCCTCGAAGCCCGCACCGTGGCCTGGTACACAGAGCAACGTCGGATCAACTACGTCCAGACGTCGGGGCTGCTTACCGAGTGGAAGCAAGACCCCGAGCTTGCGTTCCTCAACGCGGTTTCCTCGGTGCCGCTCCAACAGTCGCTGCGACACCTGCAAACTGCGTTCGCGAACTTCTGGGGCAAACGCGCCAAGTACCCACGGTTCAAGTCCCGCAAACGCGGCAGACAGTCCGCTGAGTACACCCGCTCCGGGTTCCGGTGGCGAGACGGCCAACTCACCCTCGCTAAGATGGCTGAACCGCTGAACATCGCGTGGTCCCGGCCGCTCCCAGCCGGCGCGGAGCCGACGACCATCACCGTGTCGCGTGATCCCACTGGCATGTGGTTCGTGTCGCTGCTCGTGGAG
>WHUB01000064.1:0-825 GCA_009377395.1 Actinophytocola sp.
CGCGGTGAAGCAGTACCCGCCGACGCCGTCCTCAGGAGCGACCGAAACGACCGCGTTGCCTCGTGTCTCCGACTCCTCGATGAGCCAGTCGCGGAGTTCGTCGAGGTCTTCGGACGGGGGCGCCGATGCGGATGAATCGTCGGGAGTCACGGGGCCTCATTGTGCCTGCTTACTCACCGCTGTCCGAGCGCCGCCCGGCCGAACCTAATGACACCCATCTGGCCTAACGGCATACTGCCGTGGGTACCACTCGCCACCGCAGGTGGCGGTTCGCCCCGCGGCTTGATCGCGCGAAAGCGATGACGACGACGGATGCGCCGGTCAATCCGGTGTCAAGGCCCCAGTACTCAGATCGCCATCGGAGAACGGCGCGAGGGTGTAGATCCCGACAAGAAAGCACACTCGGCCGCGGCGACCAACCGTCGTTGGGCGAGATAGTCCACTTCGGCGAGAACGAACGGCGTCAGGACGAACGGACTGGGAATCGCGTCGATGGCCGCACTCTCCGCTTCGTGGTCGGCATCGTCGGTATCCAGGAATGCGTAGAGTCCTCCGCTGTCGAGAACGATCAACGGCCGAAGCCGTCGGCGAGGACCTCGTCAACCTTGCGGCCCGTATCGGTGTGTCCGCTGCCGCCGAGCGGTCGAGGTTTCCGTTGGCTTCCCTCGTCGCTCAATGCGGCAGATGGCCTCTCGGACCAGGTCCGTGCGCGACGATGCACGCCGAGCAGCCTTGCCGTCTTCTTCACCACGCCAGAATACCCTGCGTATGGCACCCAAAGCCGTATGCGCAGCTCGTGCCTCAGCCAACCTCGGCGAGCACCTC
>WHUB01000064.1:835-7407 GCA_009377395.1 Actinophytocola sp.
CGGCACGATCACGACGCCCTTGCGGTTGAACAGGTACGCCACCGAACCGGGGTCGGCGAGCGAGCCACCGTTGCGGGTCAGCGCGGTGCGCACCTCGCTCGCGGCGCGGTTCTTGTTGTCGGTGAGGCACTCGATCAGCACCGCGACGCCGTTGGGCGCGTAGCCCTCGTACATGATCGTCTGCCAGTCGGCGCCGCCCGCTTCCTCACCGGCGCCGCGCTTGCGGGCGCGCTCGATGTTGTCCTTGGGGACGGAGTTCTTGTTCGCCTTGAGGATCGCGTCGTACAGCGTCGGGTTGGCATCGGGGTCTCCCCCGCCGGTGCGGGCCGCGACCTCGATGTTCTTGATCAGCCGTGCGAACAGCTTGCCTCGCTTGGCGTCGAGGGCGGCCTTCTTGTGCTTGGTTGTCGCCCACTTGGAGTGGCCGCTCATCGTTCCTCCATCTTCGCTACGTCGGTCCTCATGCCGCGTCCTCGGAAACTGCCGCGCGGACGATGTCCGCGAACAGCCGGTGCACCCTGCCGTCTCCGGTGAGCTCGGGGTGGAACGCGGTCGCCAGCACGGCGCCCTGCCGGACCGCGACGATCCTACCTGCGGCGGCCCCCGCGGCCGGGGTGTCGGGCACGGCGGCCAGGACGTCGACGCCATCGCGGGTCGACTCGACCCACGGCGCCCGGATGAACACCGCGTGCACCGGTCCGTCGTCGATTCCGGTGAAGGTGAGGTCCTCCTCGAAGGAGTCCACCTGCCTGCCGAAGGCATTCCGGCGCACCGTGATGTCGAGCGCGCCGAGCTGGTGCTGGTCTTCCCGCCCGTCGAGCACCTCGTTGGCCAGCAGAATCATGCCAGCGCACGAACCGTAGGCGGGCATGCCACCGGCGAGCCGCTTGCGCAGCGGGTCGAGCAGGTCGAACCCGTCGAGCAGCCGCGACATCGTGGTCGACTCCCCGCCGGGGATGACGAGGCCGTCGACGGCGGCCAGCTCCGACTCCCGGCGCACGGTCATGGTGTGCACACCGGCGGCACGCAGCGCCGCGACATGCTCGCGCACGTCGCCCTGCAACGCGAGCACACCAATGCATGGCTGAGCAGCAGACAAACCGCGATTCCTCCCGAAATGACTGCTCACCAGCCTAATCGGGCGGCCACCGCGCCTACTGACCGGGTGCTGCGGATGCCTGGAAGCGCTACCTCCACGAGCTGGCGGAGTGGGAGTTCGGCGTCACCGATACCGAATGTCACTGCCAGTGAGGATTGGCCGGAGTTCAAACAGTGAGCCAGGCGCCCAGTCACGGCACCCCGGCGAGCCGGAGGAGGGCGGCTGTCGCGGCTGCGGCGAACACCACGACGACGAACGGCGCCTTGCGCCAGGCGAGCAGGCCGCCGACGAGCACCCCGGCCGGGCGCGCCCAGCCCGCGAACCCGCCCGCCTCGGTCAGCGCCGCCGTCGCCACCAGTGCGGCGAGCAGCAGCACCGCGGCCAGCGTCATCGCCTCCTCGGCCCGCTGCGGCAGCCGCACTCGCTCACGCAGCACCGGACCGCAGGCGCGCAGCGCGTAGGTTCCCACCGCGAGCACCGCGACTGCGGCCAGCAGCGTCACCTGCGCGGACACGGCGTCTCCTCCCTCGTTTCGGCCTTGCTCCGATCGCGCCAGAGCAGGGCGACCGGAAGCGCGAGCACGGCGAGCAGCACCGGCAGCCCGGTGGGCAGCAGCGGCGTCGTCGCCAGCGCGATCGCGACACCGGCCAACGCGGCGGCACCGGTCGCGCGCTCCCGCAACGAGGGCAGCACCAGCGCGAATAACACAGCGGGAAACGCGGCGTCGAGGCCGAGCACATCGGTGTCGCTGACCGCCGTGCCCGCGAACGCGCCGAGTGCGACGCCGAGGTTCCAGCACACGAACAGCCCAGCGCCACACGCCCAGTACGCCGTCCTGCGCCTGGCGTACTCGCGCTGCGCGAGCGCGAAGGCGACCGACTCGTCGATCATCAGATGAGTGCCCGCCCAGCGCCGCCAGCCGCTGCCGAGCACGTCGCCGACGGCGAAGCCGAACGGCACGTGCCGGGCGTTGACCAGCAACCCGGCGAGCACCGCGGCGATCGGGTTCCCGCCCGCTGCGATGATGCCGACGAACAGGAACTGCGACGCACCGGCGAACACCACCAGCGACGCCAGCATCGGCAGCCATAGCGGCAGCCCGGAGCTGACCGTGATCGCGCCGAAGGAGACACCGACGATGCCGTCAGCGAGCAAGACCAGGGCGACATCCCTGGCGAGATCACGCGGCAGCCCTCGCCATGTTCGCCATATCGAACGCATGGACACTATAATGAACGAAGGCAGTGCCGTTCGTCAACACGAACGAGTGTACCTCTGGAGCGAACAGTGACCGATGACCAGACCAGCGCCCCGCTCGGCGCCATCGCCGAGTCCTTGCGACGCGAACGCACGCGAACGGGACTCTCGCTCAGCGAGGTCGCCAAGCGCGCCGGGATCGCCAAGTCCACCCTGTCGCAGCTCGAATCCGGCTCCGGCAACCCCAGCATCGAGACACTCTGGGCGCTCGGCGTCGCTCTCGGGGTGCCGTTCTCCCGGCTGGTCGACCCGCCCCGGCCACGGGTGCGCGTCGTCCGCGCCGGCGAAGGCCCGGCCATCACCTCCGAGCAGGCCCATTTCATCGGCACCCTGCTCGCGTCGTGCCCACCGCACGCCCGCCGCGACATCTACGTCATCTCGATGGAACCGGGCGCGCCGCGCAAGGCCGACCCCCACATCCCCGGCAGCGTGGAGCACCTGCTCGTCGGCGCGGGCAGGCTGCGCACCGGACCGGCCGATGACGTCGTCGAGATCGGCGCCGGCGACTACACGACCTTCCCCGGCGACGTGCCGCACGTCTACGAGGCGCTGGAGCCGGGCACCTGGGCCGTGATGGTCATGGAGCACGTGTGAGCACGAGCGAGCCCGTCCGCTGCGAGCGCTGCGGCCGGGACCGCGCCGAGGACACCGACGCCGAGGCGCTCGCCTGGGCCAGCGACACCGACGACAGCGGCACGCACTGGCTGTGCCCGTCGTGCGCTCGCCGCCACGTGCGCGACATCGAGGGCAAATTGCCGCGCGAGTACTGGTGAGGGCATAGCGCTGTAACACGAATGGGTGACTGCGCGACGGTACGTGTGATCCTGGTACCACCCGTCGAAAGCAGGACCCGCATGGCCGTCATGTTCGAGCTCGCACTCTTGGTGTCCCTCGTCGTCGGCCTCCCGCTATTGATCGTCAAGCGGGTCTGCCGGGGCATCGAGCGCGAGATCGCGTCCTGGGTCCCCGCCAGGACGGACCGCCGCCGCTACCAGCGCGTCACGGTCATCGCCCAGCCGCGCAGGGCACAACAGCTCGCCGGGGACTGGTGGCCGCACGAACGTTGGTCGCCGCCGCACGGCTGAGCTGTCTACCAGCCGCGCTCGGCGAGCCGGTGCGGCTCGGGCATCTCCTCCACGTTGATGCCGACCATGGCGTCACCGAGGCCACGCGAGACCTTGGCGAGCATGTCCGGGTCGTCGTGGAAGGTGGTGGCCTTGACGATGGCCTCGGCCCGCTGCGCGGGGTTGCCCGACTTGAAGATGCCGGAGCCGACGAACACGCCCTCCGCGCCGAGTTGCATCATCATCGCCGCGTCGGCGGGGGTGGCGATGCCGCCCGCGGTGAACAGCACCATCGGCAGCTTGCCGTTGCGCGCCACCTCCTCGACCAGCGGGTACGGCGCCTGCAGCTCCTTGGCCGCGACGTAGAGTTCGTCCGCGGGCAGCGACGACAGCCTGCGGAGCTCGGCCCGGATCTGGCGCATGTGGGTGGTCGCGTTGGACACGTCACCGGTGCCCGCCTCGCCCTTGGACCGGATCATGGCCGCGCCCTCGGTGATCCGCCGCAGCGCCTCGCCGAGGTTGGTCGCGCCGCACACGAACGGCACCGTGAACGCGAACTTGTCGATGTGGTTGGCGTAGTCGGCCGGGGTGAGCACCTCGGACTCGTCGACGTAGTCGACGCCGAGCGCCTGCAACACCTGCGCCTCGACGAAGTGGCCGATCCTCGCCTTGGCCATCACCGGGATCGACACCGCGTTGATGATGCCGTCGATCAGGTCCGGGTCGCTCATCCTGGCGACGCCGCCCTGCGCGCGGATGTCGGCGGGCACCCGCTCCAGCGCCATGACGGCGACGGCGCCCGCGTCCTCGGCGATCTTGGCCTGCTCCGGGGTGACCACGTCCATGATCACACCGCCCTTGAGCATCTCGGCCATGCCGCGCTTGACCCGCGCGGTGCCCCGCTCGGCGGTGGTGCTTGTCGTCTCAGTCTGGGCAGCGGTCACTGCGGGAACCTTTCTGCTTCGTGGTTTCGACACCCATCTTACGTCGCACGTGGACCGCTCAAGCAGGCCAGTAGAAGGGGATATCAGCAGTCCACTCGGTGATTCCCGCCACCGGCGTGGCCACACGGCTGCGGTCTACTCTTGCCCCAGCCCGCGATCAGGTGTGTGATCGAAGACACACCTTTTTCGGCTGAGACAGGAGGCCGCCATGGCTGACAGACATACGCGCAACGGCGGCTCTGGCACCGCTGTCGCCTCGCCCTCCGGCGTGCGCAACGTGGCACTCGTCGGGCCGTCGGGATCCGGCAAGACCACCCTCACCGAAGCGCTGCTCGCTGCCACCGGCACCGTCCCTCGCGCCGGCAGCGTCGTCGACGGCACCACGGTCTGCGACCACGACCCGGCCGCCGTGCGGCAGCAACGCTCCGTCGGCCTCGCGCTCGCGCCCATCCAGCACGGCGACATCAAGATCAACCTCATCGACACGCCCGGGTACGCCGACTTCATCGGCGAGCTCAGAGCCGGACTGCGGGCGGCGGACGCCGCCCTCTTCGTCGTGTGCGCCGCCGACGGCATCGACGACACCACCATCGCGCTGTGGCACGAGTGCGCCGCCGTCGGCATGCCGCGCGCCGTGGTCATCTCGCGGCTCGACCACCCGCGCGCCGACCTCGACGCGGAGCTGGCCGCCTGCCAGCAGGCCTTCGGCGGCGGCGTGCTGCCGCTGTACCTTCCCTCGGGCGACACCGGGCTGATCGGGCTGATCTCGCAGCAAATGTCCGACTACGCGAACGGCTACCCACCGGCGGCAGGCACCCCGGACGACGCCGACCTCGCCGCCATGGCCGAGGCACGGGACGCGCTCATCGAGGGCATCATCGAGCAGAGCGAGGACGAGACGCTGATGGACCGCTACCTCGGCGGCGAGGAGATCGCCGAGAGCACGCTGGTCGACGACCTCGAGACCGCGGTCGAGCGCGGCTCGTTCCATCCGGTGCTGCCGGTCTGCGCCACCACCGGCGTCGGGCTGGCCGAACTGCTCGAGCTGATCACCCGCGGCTTCCCGTCTCCCCTCGAACACGCGCCGCCCGCCGTCACCTCGCCGGGCGGCGCGCCACACGACGCGCTGCGTGCGGACCCGGACGGCCCGCTCGCCGCCGAGGTCGTGCGTACCACGATGGACTCCTACGTCGGCAGGGTGTCGCTGGTGCGGGTGTTCTCCGGCACGCTGCGGCCGGAACGCCAGGTGCACGTCTCCGGGCATGGGCTCGCCGAACGCGGCCACGCCGACCACGACACCGACGAGCGCATCCTGCACCTGTACTCCGCGCGCGGCGCCGACCTCGAAGAGGTGCCGTACTGCGTCGCGGGTGACCTGTGCGCGCTGACCAAGGTGTCGTCCGCCGAGACCGGTGACACCGTCTCCTCCCCCGACGAGCCGCTGCTGATGGCGACTTGGCCGATGCCGGAGCCGCTGCTGCCGATCGCGGTGGTCGCCAACAATCGCAGCGACGAGGACGCGCTCGCCCGCAACCTCGCGCGGCTGGTCGCGGGCGACCCGACGCTGCGGCTGGAACGCAACGCCGAGACCAACCAGCTCGTGCTGTGGTGCATGGGTGAGGCGCACGCCGACGTCGCGCTGTCGCGGCTGCGTTCCGGCGGCGCCGACGTCGGCACCGAGGACGTGAAGCTCCCGCTGCGGGAGACGTTCGCGGGCAAGGCGCACGGGCGCGGCAGGCACGTCAAGCAGTCCGGTGGGCACGGCCAGTACGCGGTGTGCGAGATCGAGGTGGAGCCGCTGCCCCGGGGTTCCGGCTTCGAGTTCGTCGACAAGATCTACGGCGGCGCGATCCCGAACCAGTTCATCCCGAGCGTGGAGAAGGGCATCCGGGCGCAGCTCGCGAAGGGGCTGCTCGACGGCAACCCCGTCGTCGACATCAAGGTGACGCTGCTCGACGGCAAGGCGCACAGCGTGGACTCCTCCGATGCCGCGTTCCAGACGGCGGGCGCGCTCGGGCTCAAGGACGCCGCGGCCAACGGCAAGATCGTCCTGCTCGAACCGCTGGACCAGGTCACGGTCAACATGCCGGACGAGCACCTCGGCACCGTGCTCGGTGACCTGTCGGCGCGACGCGGCAGGGTGCTCGGCACCGAGTCGGCGGGCGACGGCCACAGCGTGATCAAAGCGGAGGTTCCCGCGACCGAGCT
>WHUB01000064.1:7417-25051 GCA_009377395.1 Actinophytocola sp.
CGAGCTGCTGCGCTACGCCATCGACCTGCGCTCGATGACCTCGGGCACGGCGACGTTCACCAGGACGTTCAGCCGGTACGAGCCGTTACCGCAGGGGGCACACGCCCCGGCCTGAGATCACGGCTCCGGCTCTGGTTGCTCGTCCTGGCCCTCGATCAGGGTGTTCAGCAAGCCGACGATCTGTTCCTGCCCAGCTGCGGCGGCGTCAAGCTTGCCGCGCATCTCGATGAAGCTGCGGTCGACCGCATCGAACCGCTGGTCGACCGCATCGAACCGCTGGCGAACGTCATGGAGGTCCTCGCGCACTGCGTTAAAGCTGGAGACCGTCGCCTGGCGGAAATCTCGGATCTCTGCACGGATCTCGTTGACGTCACGGTCCGCGCCGCCGGCAAGTACCCGCGCTGCCGCAGCGTCATGCTCGCTCGCCCGAACCCGCGCGGACAAGTCGCGCACCTCTGACTCCAGAGCAGTCATGCGCGTTTCAAAATCCTTGGACTGGGCCACGTCGAGAAGAGTACCGGACCGCCCCGACACATCCGGGGAGCTACGGCTCCGGCTCGGCGATCTCGAAGTACTCCGGCGCGGGGGCGCTGCCCGCGAGCCGGAAGTAGCGGACCTTGCGCCGCCGCCGCAGCGCGAGCGTGTCCCGCACCGCGTCGTTGTGCACCCTGCGGGCGATCACGACACGGTAGTTGGCGTCGGCGAGCTCGCGCATCAGGCCGTCCGGTAGCGCCTCCCGGTCGAGCCGGGCGAGCAGCCGGGTGAGCTCGTTCTCGGCCTCCTCTCGGTCCTGCCTGCCCGCCGACTCGGCGTCGTCGGCGGCCGCCCGCACCCGCGCGGCCAGCGGCATCGGCGTGCCCGCGCTCGCCACCGCCCGCGCGACGACCGCCCGGCGCGCCAGCGCCGCGTCCAGCGCCGCCCACCCCGCGTCGGTGCGCACGTGCAGCCGGTCGAGCCGGTTGGCCGTGGCCACCAGCAGCCCGCCGAGCAGCAGCGCGATCAGCAGCAGCGCGGTGAGCAGCAGCAACAGCGCCGTGACGGTCATCCGTCCCGCTCCGAGGACACCGCGGCCGGGTCCGCGACCGGCGCCTCACCGACGCGACGCGGATCGGCGGCGATGGCCGCCTCGTACACCCGCAGCACCTGCTCGCAGACCCGCGCCCAGTCGTAGCTCGCGACCCGCGCGGTGCCCGCCGCCGACAGCGCCGACAGCCGGTCGCGGTCACCGAGCACGGAGTGCAACGTCGATGCCAGCGACGCGCTGTCGCCCACCGGGGTCAGCACCCCGGCCTTGCCGTCGTCGAGCACTCGGCGGAACGAGTCGAGGTCGCTCGCCACCACCGGCGTGCCCGCCGCCATCGCCTCGGTGAGGATCATGCCGAAGCTCTCGCCGCCCAGGTTCGGCGCGCAGTAGACGTCGACGCTGTGCAGCGCGCGCGCCTTGGTCTCGTCGTCGACCTGGCCGAGCGGGTCGATGCGCCCCGCGAGCTCCGGACCGGCCTGCCGGCGCAGCTCGTCGGGGTCGCCACCACCGACGACGAGCAGCCGCAGCCCCGGCAGCTCGCCGATGAGCAGGCGCAGCGCGTCGAGCAGCACCGGCATGCCCTTGCGTGGTTCGGTGAACCGGCCGACGAAGCCGACCGTGCCGCCCTCGCGCGGATAGCCGGACAGCGGCGTCGCCCCCGCGTAGAACGGCACGTTCACGCCGTTGGGGATCTCGACGGCGTCGCCGCCGAGGTGCTCCACCTGCACCCGCCGCGCCAGCACCGACACCGCGATCCGCGCGGTGATCTTCTCGAACAGCGGGCGCAGCATCGGCCGGAAGCCGAGCATGGTGCGCGAGCGCGGCGTCGACAGGTGGAACGTGGCCACGATCGGGCCGTCGGCCACCATCAGCGCGAGCATCGACAGGCTCGGCACCACCGGCTCGTGCAGGTGCAGCACGTCGAAATCGTTGGCCGCGATCCAGCGGCGCACCCGCGCGTAGGACAGCGGGCCGAACTGCAGCCGGGCGACGGAGCCGTTGAACGGCACGCCGACCGCCCGGCCCGCCGGGTGGACGAAGTCGGGCAGCTCGGAGTCCGCCGCCGCGGGCGCGAGCACCGACACCACGTGGCCCCGTGCCAGCAGCGCCTTGGCCAGGTCGACGACGTGGCTCTGCACCCCGCCAGGCACGGCGAACGAGTACGGGCAGACGATGCCGATCCTCACGAGTCACCAGCGTCCGCCGTGTCGAGGTCCCGTCCACGTTCGGTGTCCATATCGGACAGCCACAGCTTCTGCAGCATGTGCCAGTCGGCCGGATGCGAGGCGATGTCGCCCGCGAAGACGTCGGCGAGCAGCTGCGTCGCCGAGGCGATCTCCTCCCGGTCGTTGACCCGGATGCGGGGGTGGATCCGCAGGCCCCAGCCGTCCTCGGTGAACCACGTCGTCAGCGGCAGCAGCGCGGCGCCGGTGCGCGCGGCGAGCCAGGCGGGACCCGTCGGCATCCGGGTGCGCTCGCCGAAGAACGTCACCGGCTGGCCGCCGCTGGTGAGGTCGCGGTCGGCGAGCAGGCAGACGATTCCGTTGTCGCGCAGCCGGTTCTTCATCGAGGTCAGCACCCGCGCGCCGCCGTCGAGCGGCAGCACCTCGAACCCGAGCGACTCCCGGTAGGCGAGAAACCGCCGGTACAGCGACTCCGGCTTGAGCCGTTCCGCCACGGTGGTGAACGTCCCGTAGCGCTGCACCACCCACACGCCCGCGAGGTCCCAGTTGCCGCTGTGCGGCAGCGCGAGCACGGCGCCGTTGCCGTCCCGCAGCGCGGCGTCGAGGTTCTCCTTGCCCTCGACGCCCGCCTCGAACCGCTCGGCGACTCGCTCGGGGTCCAGCGACGGCAGCCGGAACGCCTCCTGCCAGTAGCGGGCGTAGGAGCGCATCGCCTTCTTGGTGAGCTCGTCCAGCTCACGCACGCCCGCCTGCGGCACGACCCGGCGGAGGTTGGCCCGCAGCTGCGCGACACCGGCGCCGCCGCGCGCCGCCGCGATATCGCCACCGGCCGCGAACAGCGAGTCGGCCATCCCGGCGGGTAACAGCCGCACCAGCCGCCACCCGGCGCCGAACCCGGCGTCGCTGAGCCAGTCGCTCACCCGGCTCACGGCGTCACCTCCCGCGCCGACGTGCGCGCCGAACGCACCCGCTGGACGAGCGTCAGCACCGACAGCACCGCGAGCAGCCACAGCGAGATCGCGACCGCGTACGGCACGCCGAATCCCTCCAGCCCGGTGCCGACGAGGGCGATGATGAGCCGTTCCGCGCGCTCGATCAAGCCACCGTCCGCGCTGAGGCCGGAGGCTTCGGCTCTGGCCTTGATGTAGGAGATGACCTGGGCGAGCACGAGCACCAGCAGCGCGACCCCCGCCGAGACGGTGTCCTCGGCGACGACGAAGCACCACCACGCGATCGCGGCGAACACCGCGCCGTCGGTGAGCCGGTCGCAGGTCGAGTCGAGCACCGCGCCGAACGGCGTCGACCGGCCCATCGCCCGCGCCATCGCGCCGTCGAGCAGGTCGAGCATCGTGAAGCCCCACACCGTGAACGTGCCCCACAGCAGCAGGTCGTTCGGGAAGAACGCCAGCGCGCTGACGATCGCGGCGACCGTGCCGATGACCGTCATCGCGTTCGGGGTCAGCCCGGCGCGAACCAGTGCCGCCCCGATCGGGTCGACGACGCGCGAGATCGACGCGCGGGCGAACACGTTCAGCATCGGCGATGGGGCCTTACCTTCGACGGGCGCGGGCGAAGCGATGTGGTCAGCGTAGCTGCCCTCCGCCCGCACACCCGTCAGCCTCCCGGGCGGCGTCGCACACACCGGACAGCGTGCCGGTGACCGCGTCGCTGATCTCGCCAAGCCGGTCGACCTGCTCCTCGGTGAGCGCGGCGAACAGGGCTTGCTTGACGGCGGCGTCGCGGGCCGGGGTCGCCGCCCGCAGCGCCTCGGCGCCGGCCGGAGTGAGGGTGGCGAACGCGCCGCGCTTGTCGCTCGGGCACGCCTCGCGCCGTATCCAGCCGGCGGCCGCGAGCCTGCCGACGGCGTGCGAGAGCCTGCTGCGGGAGAACCGCGCCTCGCAGGCCAGCTCGTGCAGCCGCAGCGTGTGATCCGGGGCGGCGGCGAGCGCGGCGAGCACGAGGTAGTGCGCGTGCGACATCCCGGCCTCGTGCAGCCGCCGTTCGAGGTGCTCGGTGAGCATCGTGATGGCGGCGTTGAAGCCGTCCCAGGCCCGCCGCTCCCGCGCGCTCAGCCGCACCGTCTCGTCCACGGCCGCCATGGTACGGACGGAGTTACTCGGTAGGTCCCTCATTGCGCCGGATAGAGCTCGATCTTCGCGTTGTGGCCGTTACTCCTGGCCAGCTTGGCATCACAGGTGACAAGCGGGATGTCGAGCCGTTCAGCCAATGCGACGTAAAGTGCGTCGTAGGCGGTGATGGCGTGGCGTAGCTGCCAGGCCCGACCGGCCAATGGCCGATGCCCTGTCCTCAGTATCGGCGCGCTGAGGATCTCAACAAGCGCTTCCGCGTCCAACAGTTCAGGCGCGATTGGAGTAGACGTGAGGATTCGCTGCCGTAAGGCTCTATCCGGGCGAACCGCCGTGAAGAACTCGATCAAGGCGGAATTATCGATCACGAGATCAGACTTCACATTCGTTCGCCCTCATCGCGAAGTTCGCGCTGAATGCGGACTATCGAGTCTCGGGAGACTCTCATCCCACGAGCTCGACGCCGGTCGGCTCGCGCGAGGAGCTCAGCCATGGTGGGACCGTTGGCGAACTCCGCGCGCTGACGTTCGAGGTAGGCTTCGAGGCCGAACGAGTCGCCGTCAGCGGGAAGCTCCCATTCGCTGCGGTCATCGGGACGTCTCGCGTTGTCGGCCATGTCCCCAGGTTAGACCCGCTCACCGACAATCCCGGTGATTTGGCTCGCCCGCCCCGACAGCACAGCCCGGTCAGACGTCGTACCAGGCGTCGGCAAGCAGCTTGCGGGTGTCGCCGAGTAGCTGCGGCAGCACCTTGGTGTGGCCGATGACCGGCATGAAGTTCGAGTCGCCGCCCCAACGCGGCACCAGGTGCTGGTGCAGGTGCGCCGCGATGCCCGCCCCGGCGATCACGCCCTGGTTCATGCCGATGTTGAACCCGTGCGGGGCGGACACCGCTCGCACCGCCCGCATCGCCCGCTGGGTGAACTCGGCGACCTCGATGGTCTCGCTCGCGGTCAGGTCGGTGTAGTCGGCGACATGCCGGTACGGCACCACCATCAGATGGCCCGGGTTGTACGGGTACAGGTTGAGCACCGCGTACACCGCGCCGCCCCTGGCCACGATCAGCCCCGCCTCGTCGTCCAACTCCGGGATGCGACAGAACGGGCAGCCCTTCGGCTCGTCGTCGTCCGGCTTGCCCTCGCCCTTGATGTAGGCCATCCGGTGCGGGGTCCACAGCCGTTGCAGCGCATCCGCGACGCCGACACCGTCCTGCTCGGTCAGCTCGGGGCCGTCGGTCACGCCAGCACCGCTTCCACCGCCGACGCGGTCGGCGACGAGTTGTCCATCCGCTCGACCCAGCCCGCGATGGCGTCCACGGCGGCGGCGACCGGCACCCCGTTGACCTGGCTGCCGTCCCGGAACCGGAACGACACCGCGCCCGCTTCGACATCCTTGCCGCCCGCGAGCAGCATGAACGGCACCTTCGCCGTGGTGTGGGTGCGGATCTTCTTCTGCATCCGGTCGTCGCCGGTGTCGACCTCGACCCGGAGGCCGCGTGCCTTCAGCGCCTTCGCGACGTCGAGCAGGTGTGGCACGTGCTCGTCGGCGATCGGGATGCCGACCACCTGCACCGGCGCCAGCCATGCCGGGAACGCACCCGCGTAGTGCTCGGTGAGCACCCCGAAGAACCGCTCGATCGAGCCGAACAGCGCGCGGTGGATCATCACCGGCCGCTGCCGAGAGCCGTCGGACGCGGTGTAGGACAGGTCGAACCGCTCCGGCAGGTTGAAGTCGAGCTGGATGGTCGACATCTGCCAGGTGCGGCCGAGCGCGTCCTTGGCCTGCACCGAGATCTTCGGGCCGTAGAACGCCGCGCCGCCGGGGTCGTCGACCAGGTCGAGCCCGCTGTCGGTGGCCGCGATGCGCAGCGCCTCGGTGGCCTCCTCCCACACCTCGTGCGAGCCGACGTACTTGTCCTCGTTCCGGGTCGACAGCTCCAGGTAGAAGTCGTCCAGCCCGTAGTCGCGCAGCAGGTCGAGCACGAACGCCAGCAGTGACTTCAGCTCGTCCTGCACCTGGTCAGTAGTGCAGTAGATGTGGGCGTCGTCCTGGGTCATGCCGCGCACCCGGGTGAGCCCGTGCACCACGCCGGACTTCTCGTAGCGATACACCGAGCCGAACTCGAACAGCCGCAGCGGCAGCTCCCGGTACGACCGGCCGCGCGCCGCGAAGATCAAGTTGTGGAACGGGCAGTTCATCGGCTTGAGGTAGTAGTCCTGCCCGGGCTTGCGGACGGTGCCGTCCTCGTTGTGCTCGGCGTCGAGGTGCATGCCGGGGAACATGCCGTCGGCGTACCAGTCGAGGTGGCCGGAGACCTCGAACAGCGCGCTCTTGGTGATGTGCGGCGAGTAGACGAACTCGTAGCCCGCCTCCTCGTGCTTGGCGCGCGAGTAGTCCTCCATGGCGCGCCGGATGACGCCGCCCTTCGGGTGGAACACCGCGAGCCCGGAGCCGATCTCTTCCGGGAAGCTGAACAGGTCGAGCTCGTTGCCCAGCTTGCGGTGGTCACGCCGCTCGGCCTCGGCGAGCAGCTCCAGATGACGGTCCTGCGCCTCCTGCGACTCCCACGCGGTGCCGTAGATCCGTTGCAGCTGCGGGTTGTTCTCGTTGCCGCGCCAGTACGCCGCCGCGACCCTGGTGAGCGTGAACGCCGGGATGTGCTTGGTGGTCGGCACGTGCGGGCCCCGGCAGAGGTCGCCCCACACCTGCTCGCCGGTGCGCGGGTTGAGGTTGTCGTAGATGGTCAGCTCGCCGCCGCCGACCTCCATGACCTCGCTGGTGTCGACGTCGCTCTTCATGTCGACCAGTTCGAGCTTGAACGGCTCGTCGGCGAGTTCTTCCTTGGCGGCCTCGACCGAGTCGAGCACGCGGCGGGAGAACCGCTGCGAGCCCTTGATGATCTGCTTCATGCGCTTCTCGAGCGCCTTCAGGTCATCCGGGGTGAAGTGGTGGTCGATGCCGAAGTCGTAGTAGAAGCCGTCCTTGACCGGCGGGCCGATGCCCAGCTTGGCCTGCGGGAACTCCTGCTGCACCGCCTGCGCGAGCACGTGCGCGCAGGAGTGCCGGATGACGCTGCGGCCGTCCTCGCTGCTGGCGGCGACCGGCTCGACCTCGGCGTCGGCCTCCGGCGCCCAGGCCAGGTCGCGCAGGGTCCCCTCGGCGTCGCGCACCACGACGATCGCGTCGGGGCCCTTGCTGGGGAGGTCGGCGTCGCGCACCGCGGCACCCGCCGTAGTGCCCGCCGGCACCACCACGCGTCCGGTGGGTGCGGTGGCGAGCGGGGACGGCTGTGACACGGTGTGCTCCTCGGATCGGTGTGACGGTGGGCGGTGTGCCGAGCGGCACCCCGTAACTGTCGATGCTATCGAGTGCCGCTCGGCGTTTTCCCACCGTGTCGCCCCGCCGGTTCGTGTCCCACGTACGCGACGCCGTGTTCTACAGTTCGGTGACGACCTCGTTGAAGTCGAGCCGGGGCAGCCGCTCGAACCAGGCGTCCTCACCGGGCTTGCCGATGTTGACCACGACCAGCGACTTCCAGGTGCCACCCGGGAAGAACTCGTCGTCGACACCCGCGTTGTCGAAGCCGGTCATCGGGCCAGCCGCGAGCCCGGCCGCGCGGACGCCGAGGATGAAGTAGGCGACCTGCAGCGTCGCGTTCAGGTGCGCGTTCTGGTGCCGGAAGTCGTCGGCCTCGAAGAGGTCCTTGGCGCTCGGGGCGTGCGGAAAGACGCGCGGCAGGTGCTGGTGGAACTCGGTGTCGGCGGCGAGGATCGCGGTCAGCGGCGCCGCGGACGTCTTGGGCTGGTTGCCCTCCATCAGGTACGGCAGCAGCCGCTCGCGCGCCTCGTCGGAGCGCAGCAGCGTCAGCCGGAGCGGCTGCTGATTCATCGAGGTCGGCGCCCACTTCACCAGGTCGTAGATCGCGCGAACCTGGGTGTCGGTGACCGGCTCGTCGCTGAAGGAGTTGGCGGTGCGGGCCTCGCGGAACAACAGGTCTTGCGCGTCGGCGGACAGGTGCAGGACGTCCGTGGTCGGTGCTGACATGAGATGCGCTCCGTTCGATCGTGGGGTGCCTACATCCCGCCGCAACATGGTTGAAAGTTAAACTATTTCTGGCGCGCGGCATTGCGGCATGGATCACACGATCGAGGTCTGAACGTAGAACACGCAGGCAGGAACGCAGAACACGACGTCATCCGCCCCGTGCTCAGGCTCGCAGTGGGTCGTGGCCGATGCCCATCAGCGCGTGCCGCCACGGGGAGTCGCCCTGCACTGGCTCCAGATCATCACGGCGCTGCTCGCGCACCTGGTCGATCACGTACCGGATCAGCGCGATGTCGTCGTCGGTCAGGTCGACCTTGCGCTTGCGCAGCACGGCGAGCACGTGCTGTCCGGTCGCGGTACCCGCACGGTCAGGCACCTCCTCGCCCACCGGTGTCGCCGACTCGGTGCGCAACCAGTCGCTGAGTTCCCGCGACGTCATGTTCACCACCTGGTGGAAGTCGTCCCACAGCGCATCGTCGATCACGGATGCCTCCTTCCTTCGCTGCCTCCCGGGTACCCGCCGGGCCGACCGGGTACCCGGACCACCGGAGACAAGAAAGGAGTAAAGGAGCAGAGCAATGGCCAGCACCAGAAACGCCGATCCGATCACGGCCCAGCTCGACACCACACAACGAGACGCCACCTGCCGGGGCTTGCAGCAGTCGCTGGTCGACCTGGTGCACCTGCACCTGGCCGCCAAGCAGGTGCACTGGAACGTCGTCGGACCGGCGTTCCGCACCGTCCACCTGCAGCTCGACGAGCTGGTGGCCACCGCGCGCGGGCTCGCCGACCAGATCGCCGAGCGCTCGGCCGCGCTGGGTGTTCCGGCCGACGGCCGCACCAGCACCATCGGCGACACCAGCATCGTCCCGGAGCCCGAGCCGGGCTGGTGCCAGGACACCGACGTGATCAGCTACATCGTGTCCGCGCTGGACCAGGTGATCCGGCGGTTGCGCGCGGCGGTCGACGAGACCGACAAGACCGACCAGGTGACCCAGGACCTGCTGATCGAGGCAACCGGCGCGCTGGAGAAGGCGCACTGGATGTGGCAGGCCCAGCTCACCGGCCGCTGATCAGCTCACGACCGCAACTCAGGGAACTGGTCGTCGCGCCACTCGCCCTCCGGCGCTGACCCGGCGATGTCCTGCTCGCGGCCACGCAGCTCGACCCGGCGAATCTTGCCGGACACGGTCTTGGGCAGCTCGGCGAACTGCAGCCGCCGCACCCGCAGGTACGGCGCGAGGTGTTCGCGGGCATACCGCAGGATCTCGCCCGCGGTCTCCTTGTCCGGCTGGTACCCGGGGGCGAGGGAGACATATGCCTTCGGGACGGCCAGCCGGACCGGGTCCGGCGCGGGCACGACGGCGGCCTCCAGCACGGCCGGGTGCTCGATGAGCACGCTCTCCAGCTCGAACGGGCTGACCTTGTAGTCCGACGCCTTGAACACGTCGTCGGCGCGGCCGACGTAGGTGATGTAGCCGTCGGCGTCGCGGCCGGCGATGTCGCCGGTGTGGTAGTAGCCGCCCGCCATCGCCTCCGCGTCTCGCTCGGGGTCGCCCTGGTAGCCGGTCATCAGCGGCAGCGGGTTGGCGGACAGGTCCAAGCAGATCTCGCCCTCGTCGGCGGGCTGCCCGGACGCCGGATCGACCAGCACCACCGGCACACCCGGCAGCGGTCGCCCCATCGAGCCGAGCTTCACCGTCGAGCCCGGGGTGTTGCCGACCTGCGCGGTCGTCTCGGTCTGCCCGAACCCGTCCCGCAGCGTCATCCCCCACTTGTCGCGAACCTGCTCGATGACCTCCGGGTTGAGCGGCTCGCCCGCGGCGATGACCTCACGCAGGCTGCCCGGGCCGCCGGACAGGTCGGCCTTGATCAGCATCCGCCACACCGTCGGCGGCGCGCAGAACGTCGTCACCCCGGCGCCGCGGATCTGTTCGAGCAGCGCGGCCGGGTCGAACCGCGAGTAGTTGTAGACGAAGATCGTCGCCTCGGCGATCCACGGCGCGAAGAAGCAGCTCCACGCGTGCTTGGCCCAGCCGGGCGAGCTGATGTTCAGGTGCGTGTCGCCGGGCCGGATGCCCAGCCAGTACATCGTGGACAGATGCCCCACCGGGTAGGACACCTGGGTGTGCTCGACCAGCTTCGGCCTGCTGGTGGTGCCGGAGGTGAAGTACAGCAGCAGCCGGTCCGACGGCGCCGTGCCCGGATGCTCCAGCGGCGCGTCGTCACCGTGCCGCGAGTCCGCGTAGTCCAGCCAGCCGGGCGCCGTGCCGCCGACCGCGATGCGGGTGTAGTCGCCGGGCACGTCGGCGAACTTGCCGGTGTCGACCCCGGCGGCGATAACGTACCGGGCCTCACTGCGCGACACCCGATCGGTCAGGTCGGCCGCGCCCAGCGCGGTGGTGGTCGGCACGATCACCGCGCCCAGCTTCATCACCGCGAGCATCGACTCCCACAGCTCGACCTGGTTGCCGAGCATCAGGATGACGCTGTCGCCACGGCGCATGCGCTGGGCGGTCAGCCAGCGAGCGAGCTGGTTGGAGCGGGCCGACAACTCGGCGAAGCTGCGGCGGGTCTCGGCGCCGTCCTCCTCGACGATCACTAGCGCGGGGTCGTCGTTTCCTTCGGCGATCACGTCGAACCAGTCGACGGCCCAGTTGAACCGGTCGCCCAGGTCCGGCCACCGGAACTCGCGCACCGCGTCGTCATGCCTGCCCTGCAGGTCGAGGAGGGCGTCCCGAGCCTGACGATAGGCCCGGGTAACTGTCGTCACGTCCGTCATGGGGCTCATGGTCGTGCCGGTCAGGTGCTCGCGGTACCCCCGGATTGGGGTGAGGCCGCCTATCATGGGCCGGAACCCGAGTGGCCCGCCGGAAGGGGTGCCGATGACGTCACCTTCACTGCTGCGGCCGCGCGACGCGGACGCCATCCGCGAACAGCTTCGCGCGGCCCGGACCAAGCTGGGAGTCGATCTCGCCTTCGGCGGCGAGGTGGCCGAAGGAACGCTGCTCATCTCGCAACTGCTCGGCGCGCGCACCGCGGGCCTGCGCGACCTGCCCGTGCCGGCCGGTTCCGGACTCGGCGGCCGGGTGGCCGCCGAGCGGCGTCCCGCGCTGGTCCCCGACTACGCGACCGAGCGCACCATCACCCACCAGTTCGACCGGCCGGTGCTGGCCGAGGGCATCAGGTCGATCGTGGCCGTACCGGTGGTCGTGATCGGGGAGACCCGGGCGGTGCTCTACGCCGCGGTGCGCGGCAGCCAGCCGCTCGGCGCCCGCGCGGTCGATCTGCTCGTGCAGGCTGGGCGACGGCTGACGGCCGAGCTCAGCGTCCGCGACGAGGTCGACCGGCGGATGCGGCTGCTCGGCAGCGCCCCGGCGCAGTCGCCGGTCGGCAACGCCGATCTCGAGGAGCTCCGTTCCGTCTACGCCGAGCTGCGCGACCTCGCCGCCGCCACCGGCGATCCGGACCTCAGGGAACGCCTGCGTGCGGTATCCGGCAGGCTGGGTGCCCTCGGCGGCGGGCCATCGGACGCGGCGGTGGCGCTGTCGGACCGCGAGACCGACGTGCTGGCGCAGGTGGCACTGGGGTGCAGCAATGCCGACGCGGCGCGCCGTCTCGGCCTCCGGCCCGAGACGGTCAAGGCCTACCTGCGCAACGCGATGCGCAAGCTGGACGCCCACACCCGCCACGAGGCGGTCGTGCTGGCCCGGCGTCAGGGACTGCTGCCTTGAGCGGTGAGGGTTCCCGTCGCGGTCTGCCGCCCCGACAGGTCGCGGACCGTGGTCGCCGTCGCGGAGCCGTCGGGCACGGCGTTGACGACCATGCCCTGGAAGTCGAACAGCGGCGAGACGAGCCGGTACTCGAAGTCGCCGCCGCGTCCCTGCGCGCGGGCGGCCTCGGCCATCGCGAGCGCCTGCAACGGTCCGTGGGTGAGCAGCCCGGGGTAGCCCTCGACGTCGCGAGCGTAGTCGCGGTCGTAGTGGATGCGGTGGCCGTTGTAGGTCAGCGCGGAGAACCGGAACAGCAGCGTCGGTGACGTCTCGATCGCCCACTCCCCTTCCCCTGCCGGAGTTTCTGGACCGTCCACAGTGGGCACTGGTGCGGCGCTTCCGGCGTCGCGGTATACGAGGCTCTGCTCCTCGTCGACGACGACCTCGCCGCGCTGCCGAATCTGGTGGCCCACGACCAGGAACGTCAGCGGCCCGGAGCGGCCGTTCTTGTGCTCGACCGACAGCACCCGGGTCCGCCGGGTCGCCTCCTCCCCGCAGCGCAGCACGCCGGAGGTGCGGACCCGGCCGCCCGCCCACATCCGCCGCTTGCCGGGTCCCGGTGGCGCGGGCACGGCGCCGCGGACCGGATGGCCGTCGGGACCGAGATCGGCCTGCGCCGGCCGGTCGAGCAGGTAGACCCAGTGCCACAGCAACGGCAGCCCCTCGCCTCGGGCCAGGTCGGGCACGGGCACGCCCAGCAACGTCCCGAGCGCTTCGGCGGGCCCGGGCAGCAGCGTCTCGGTGCGTTCGACGACGTCGGTCACGCGAGGACGTCCTTTCAGGCTCGGTACCGGTTGACAAGCTGGCGGGTGATCACGGTGCGCTGGATCTCGTTCGTGCCCTCGCCGACGATCATCAGTGGCGCGTCGCGGAAGTAGCGTTCGACGTCGAACTCGGTGGAGTAGCCGTAACCGCCGTGGATGCGGACGGCGTTGAGCGCGATCTCCATCGCCGCCTCGGAGGCGAACAGCTTGGCCATGCCCGCCTCCATGTCGGCCCGCTCGCCGGTGTCGTACCGGCGCGCCGCGTACAGCGTGAGCTGGCGAGCGGCCTCCAGCGTGGTGGCCATGTCGGCGAGGTAGTTGCCCACCGACTGATGCTGCCAGATCGGCTTGCCGAAGCTCTCCCGTTCCTGGGCGTAGCGCAACGAGTCCTCCAGCGCGGCGCGGCCCACGCCCAGGGCCCGGCAGGCGACCTGGATCCGGCCGATCTCCAGGCCGCGCATCATCTGCGCGAAACCGTGCCCCTCCTCCCCGCCGAGCAGCGCCGACGCGGGAGCCCGGAAGTCGTCGAAGCTCAGCTCACAGCTCTCGACGCCCTTGTACCCCAGCTTCGACAGGTCGCGGGACACGGCGAACCCTGGCCCCTTCTCGGCCAGCAGGATGCTGATCCCCCGGTGCGGCGGGTCGGCGGCCGGGTCGGTCTTGCACAGCAGCGCGACGAGGCCGGAACGGCGCGCGTTCGTGATCCACGTCTTCGACCCGTTGACGACGTAGTGGTCGCCGTCGCGGCGCGCGGTGGTGCGCATCGCCTGCAAGTCCGACCCGCCGCCCGGCTCGGTCAGCGCCATCGTCGCCCGGATCTCTCCGGTCGCCATTTTCGGCAGATAGGCGTCCCGCTGCTCCCGCGTGCCGTACGCGACCAGCAGTTTCGCCACGACCGTGTGCCCGCCCATCGCCCCGGCGAGGCTCATCCAGCCCCGCGCCAGCTCCTCGGTCACGCCCGCGTAGCACTCGGCCGACACCTGCGCGTCGCCCCACGGTTCGGGGATGGCGAGACCGAAGATGCCCATCCGCTTCAGCTGCTC
This sequence comes from Actinophytocola sp., assembly GCA_009377395.1. GTDB lineage: Bacteria > Actinomycetota > Actinomycetes > Mycobacteriales > Pseudonocardiaceae > Haloechinothrix_A. The sequence goes on from WHUB01000064.1 coordinate 21,336, forward strand.
GATGAGCCGCTCCGGGTAGGTGTCCGTGTGGTCCAGCTCCCGCGCGACGGGCCGGACCTCCCGGTCCACGAACTCCCGCACCACGGCGACGATCTCGGTCTCTTCCTCGGTCAGCCCGTGCATCCGTCCATCATGATCCGGATCGCGCCCGGTGTGAATTCTGAGGTCCAACGACTCTGGGAGCGCGGCGGCCCGGCGGCACACGATGTTTATCGATCATGTCAACGCTAGGGAAGGACTGCGATGAAGGTCGACGAACTCATGACAACCGCGCGCGACATGGTGTCGGTGCGCCGGGTCTACGCCGAGCCGATCGAGAAGGACGGCGTGACGGTCATTCCGACCGCCAAGGTCGCGGGTGGTGGCGGCGGTGGCCAGGGCCACGACGAGAAGGGCCAGGAGGGCGAGGGCGGCGGCTTCGGCGCGGGTGGCAGGCCGGTCGGCGCCTTCACCATCAAGGACGGCACGGTCCGCTGGGTCCCGGCCGTCGACGTCAACCGGCTGATCGCCACCGTGGGGGCGGTGGTCATCGCCGCCCTGTTCGCGCGCGTCCGGGTCGCGAAGCTGCGCGCCAAGGCAGCGGCCGGGAAGCCGTAGCCACCGCGCCTGCTGGTTGTGCCTCCTGACCAAACGAACGGCACAGGACTGTGCGGACGGACAACCCACTCGCGACTGTGATCCGCTTCACTGGGAGGTGAACGAAACCGGAGGTGCACGATGAGCAGCGAGGCCGTCCAGCTCAACCGCCGCGAGCGCGCCACCCTGCGCGCGGTGGGGCGCGGCCGGGCGGAGATCACCTGTAGCGCGGAACCAGACCTGTTCATCGACGGCCTCGCGTGCTGCGACCAGTTCACCGCCCATCGGCTGGCTCACCTGCGGCTGGTGATCCCGCTGCGTTCCGGTCGCATCGGCGAACGGGTGCCCGCGCTGCTGACCGAGGCCGCCCGAGCGGTGCTGGGCCTGCCCGGCGATGCCAGGGACGTGGTCGCGGCCTGACTACGCCTGGCCGCGGAACCCGACGGTGGGGACGGCGCGGCGACGCTGGCCCGGCCGAATGGGCGGCACGAGGTCGTCGAGGAACCGGTACTCCTGGGCCAACTCGGTCGCCGCCGGATTGCGTTTGGTCTGCCACCACCAGGTGGCGATCTCCAGCCAGTCGGGGGCGGCCAGCGAGCCGCCGAACCGCTCCACCGACAGGGCGGCGACCAGGTTGGCGAACCGCAACCGGTTCGCCAACGGCCAGCCGGCGAGGGTCCCGGTGATGAAACCGGCGATGAACACGTCGCCGGCTCCGGTGGGGTCGAGCGCGGTGACCGCGAGGCCCGGCGCCTGCGCGGACTCGCCGGTGATGTTGTCGATGGCGAGCGCGCCGCCCGCGCCGGCGGTGATGACCGCGACCGGCACGATGCCGGCCAGCCGATGCAGCGCGTCCCGCTGGCTGCGGGTGCGGGTGTAGCGCATCGCCTCGACGGCGTTGGGCAGGAACGCGTGGCAGAACCGCAGATCCGACAGGATGTCGGCGGACCAGGCGTCGGTCTCGTCCCAGCCGACGTCGGCGAAGATCAGGCTGCCCTGCGCGCTGGCCTGTTCCACCCAGGAGTCGCGGCGGCCGGGTGTCAGCTGCACGACAGACGTCCTGGCCGACGGCGGGTTCGCCGGGATCGGCTCACCGCCCACGGGCGGGTGGCCGTGGGTGATCAGCGTGCGCTCGCCGTCGTAGGCGAGCGACACCGTCACCGGCGAGTGCCAGCCGCCGACCCGGTGTGACAGCGACAGGTCGACGTCCTCGTACTCGGTCAGGCTCTCCCAGCAGAAGTCGCCGTAGACGTCGTCGCCGAACGCGGCGGCCAGCGCGGTGTTCAGGCCGAGACGACTGGTCGCGATCGCCAGGTTGGCGATCCCGCCCGGGCACGAGCCCATCCCGTCCGCCCAGACCTCGGTGCCGACCGCCGGGGCGTGGTGCAGGCCGGTGAACACGATGTCGAGGAACACCGTCCCGGTGAGGAAGACGTCGAACGCGGGATCCTCCGGCGACCGCACCTCCGCGAGTGGGTCCACCGCCAGCGCAGCATCGGCGCGGCCTACCTCGGCATCGTCGTGTCGCATGACGGCATCAACTCCCGCCCCGGTCGGAGGCCTACGTCCTCGTACGCCCAAGAAACAGTGTCGACGATCCGAGCCGCCGCGGCGACGGAATCGACGAGCGGATGCAGGCCGAGAGCGCGCAGTGCCGCCGACCGCGAGCCGGTGACCGCGGCCTCGATGGTCGCCCGTTCGGCCGCCTTGACCGCATGGATGAGGCCCAGCTCGTCGCCGGGGATCGGGCCCGGCTTGAGCGGCCGGGCCCCCGACCCGTCCACCGTGCACGGAACCTCCACGACGGCGTCGGCATCGAGCCCCGGCACCGCCGACCGGTTACGGACGTTGAGGATCAGCGTGGTGCGTTCGTCTCGCGCGAGGGCGCGCATGAGCCGGAGCGCGACCCGTTCGTAGCCGCCGGACGCGGCGTCGCCGGGCGCCTCCCCGCCCCGCGCCTCCGGCATGTAGGTGGCCTCCCGCTGCTGCCGCGCGTTGCGCCACTCGGCCAGCGCCCGGCCGGGGTCGCGGGCGGCCTCGGCGTAGAACCGGTCCTGCTGCTCCAGCAGGAACTCTCCCCTGGTCTGCCGCCGGCTCGCCCGGATGGCGTCGGCGGTGCTGTAGTAGTAGTGCAGGTACTCGTTGGGGATCGCGCCGAGCGCGCGCAGCCATTCGCCGCCGAACAGCCTGCCCTCTTCGATACCGGCGAGCGCCTCGTCGTCGGCGAGCAGTTCCGGCAGCCGGTCGCGCCCATCCACATGCACCGCACGCAGCCAGCCGAGGTGGTTGAGCCCGGCATAGTCGAACCGGGCGTTCTCCGGATCGACGCCAAGCGCGTGCGCGACCCGCAGGCACAGGCCCGCCGGTGAGTCGCAGATGCCGATGACGCGGTCGCCGAGGATGGCCGCCATGGCCTCGGTGACCATGCCCGCCGGGTTGGTGAAGTTGATCAGCCAGGCGTCCGGTGCGCGGGCCGCAACCCGCCGGGCGATGTCCCGGGCGATCGGGATGGTGCGGAGGCCGTACAGGATCCCTCCGGCGCCGACGGTCTCCTGGCCGAGCATGCCCTCGGTGAGCGGCAGACGCTCGTCGCGCACGCGGCCCGCCAGCCCGCCGACCCGGATCGCGGAGAACACGAAGTCCGCGCCGGTCAGCGCGTCGTCCAGGCCGGTGGTGCACCGCACCGACGGCGCATCGGCGTTGCCCGCGGCCTGCTGGGCGAGCACCTGGCTGATCACGTTCAGCCGCGCCGAGTCGACGTCGAACAGAACCACCTCGGCGCGCGTCGCCGAGTCGAGCAGCGCGCGATAGATCAGCGGGACCCGGAACCCGCCACCACCCAGGATCACCAGTCTCATCGCCCTCCCCTAGCGCCGCCGCTGCCTGTCCCCCGACCTCACGCCGACAGCGGCCACAAATCAAGGGACAAAAGGCACCAGATTGCCAATCGTGACGATGGGAAGCCGGTGTTCGCGGGCGAAGGCCACCGATCCCGCCCAGCCGGGCACGGTGCCGGTCTCGTCGGCGAGCTCGCCGATGACCGCGACCGGGGCGACGCCCGCGCGCGCCGTCAGCTCGACGGCGGCCTCGGCGCGGCAGCGGCGTTCGAGCACGCCGCCCGGCGCCACCCGCTCGGGGAT
>WHUB01000065.1 GCA_009377395.1 Actinophytocola sp.
CCGACGACGACCTGGCCGCCATCACGGCGGCCATGGTCGCCGTCGCCGAGACCGCGTGAGGTGAGCGGCGGGTGTCGTCGTGTCTTGCGCTCAGGCCCGCGTGTCCTGCGTTCGCGACGCCGCGAATGCAGGACACAGCGGCACCAACGCAGGACACGACGACACGCCCCGCTCCTACCGCCAGGGGCCGGTGATGGCGAAGACGTAGCCGGGGCCGCTCTGGATGCAGGCGAACAGGATGTTGCCGTCCGGGCTGAACGTCGGCCCGGTGAACTCGCTGTCGTTCCGGTCGTTGCGGGCGAGCGGATAGGACTGTCCGTCCTCGGTGACGCCCACGAGGTGCTGGATTCCCTCGCCGTCCTCGGCGAGGATCACACCGCCGTGCGGGTCCACGGTGATGTTGTCCGGGCCGTCGTAGTTCGTGTCCGCGTCCGGGTCGGGATTCACGCCGAACATCGTCGTCAATGTGACGGTCTCGTTCTCCGGGTCGTAGAACCAGACCTGGCCGTCGTGGTCGTTGACGCTGCCGTCGCTGACCCGGGCGTAGCTCGCGACGAAGTGCGCGCCGCCGTCACCCCAGTAGGCGCCCTCCAGCTTGAGGCAGCGGGTGACCTGGTCGTCGTCGAACTGGTTGCGCACCGACGTCGTCCGCGCGTCACGGTCGGGCGCATCGACCCACTCCACGCGGTACTTGGTGCCCGGCTGGGTGGCCTGCGAGAGATCCGCGATGTGCCGGGAGCCCTTGTAGCAGCTCATCGCCTGCAGCCTGCCCGCGGTGTCTCCGCCTTCGGACAGCGCCAGCTCGCGCAGCGCGCCCTTGCCGCCCGTGAAGTGCCGCGGCGGTGTCCAGCGGAAGTACAGCCCGCTCGGGGTGTCGGCGTCCTCGGTCAGGTAGATCGTCGAGTTGTGCGGGTCCACCGCGACCGCCTCGTGCGAGTAGCGGCCGAGGAACTTCAGCGGCACCGGGTTCTTGTTGGCCTCCGGGTCGAGGGCGTCCACCTCGAACACGTACCCATGGTCCTTGGTCAGCGCGCCACCGGCGCGGTCCTCGGTCTCCTCACAGGTGAGCCAGGTGTGCCACGGCGTGCGACCGCCCGCGCAGTTGTTGTGGGTGCCCGCGATGCTGACGTACTCGCCGGTCCGGTTGCCGAGCCGGTCGAGCGAGATGTTCGTGCAGCCGCCGCGGGCGCCCGGGTCGTAGGTGACCTCCGGCAGCGGCGGGACGCCTGGCTGCTCGTCCTCGTCGATCTCGTGGTTGTTGACCAGCACGAGGCCGAGACCGTCGGCGGTCGCGAAGCACGCGGCGCCATCATGGTCGGTAGGGGTGAGCTCACCGGAATCCAGCGTGGTCTTGCCGGCCTCCGCGATGATCCGGTAGGAGAAGCCTGCCGGGAGTGAGAGCAGGCCGTCGGGGTCGGGCACCAGCGGTCCGTACCCCGCGGCGGCCCTGGTGATCTGACCAGTCGCCTCGGGGGCCGCGATGGCCGCGACACTGCCGCTGACCGCGATTCCGAGGCCCGCGAGCCCGCTTCGGCGCATCAGTTCGCGTCGGGAAAGGGACGACGACAAGAAAATCTCCTCCGGTTGGGTGATGTGCGCGAGCGAGCACATCCTGTCGAGCTGAGCGGCGCGCGGATCGCGGTCGACGAGCAGCCGAACACCAGGTGAAGATCAGCGAACCAGACTTGCTCCCCACCTACCTAACCTACTGACCAGCGCACCCACTAACCTGTGCGCTCGTGAGCGTGCTGATCGTCACCGGAACGGACACCGAGGTCGGCAAGACCGTGGTGACCGCCGCGATCGCCGCGATCGCGGTCGAGCACGGCCACCGGGTCGCTGTCGTCAAGGCGGCACAGACCGGCGTCCGCGACGGCGAGCCCGGCGACGTCGACGTGGTGACGTCGCTGGCGGGCGAGGTCACCGTGCGCGAGTTGCGTCGCTACCCCGACCCGCTCGCCCCGGACACCGCCGCGCGGCGCAGCGGCATCGAGCACGTCACCCCGGCCGAAGTGGCCGAGGCCGCCACCGACCTCAACACCAGCCACGACCTCGTGCTCGTCGAGGGCGCGGGCGGCCTGCTGGTGCGGCTCGACGACAAGGGCGGCAGCCTCGCCGACGTCGCGTGGTCGCTCGGCGCGCCGGTGGTGATCGTGGCGCGCGCCGGGCTCGGCACCCTCAACGCCACCGCGCTCACCGCCGAGGTCGCGACCCGGCGCGGGCTCAACGTCGCCGGGGTCGTCACCGGGTCATGGCCCGCCGAGCCCGCACTCGCCGAGATCTGCAACCTCACCGACCTCCCCGTCGTCGCGGGCGCGCCGCTGCTCGGACTGCTCGACGAGGGCATCGGCGAGCTGGCACCCGGCGCGTTCCTCGCCGCCGCCGAGCGGGGCCTGTCGCCGTGGTTCGGCGGCCGGTTCGACCCCGAGCTGTTCGCGGCCGGGCTGCCGGACTCCGGTCTCGGCTCGCCGTTGTGACCCCGGTCGCTGTACGAGCGATGCCCGGTGAGGGAGACTGGGCGGGCTTTGCCCGACACGAAGGAGTATCCGTGACCGCAGCACCACACCAGGTCGAGTCCGCAGCAGGCGAGCAAGGCATTCTCGCCGTCGCCCGCGAGCAGGTGCTGGAGCGGGGCGTGGGCCTATCGCGGGAGCAGGTGCTCGAGGTGCTGCGGCTGCCGTCCGGACAGCTACAGGATCTGCTGGCGCTGGCCCACGAGGTGCGGATGCGCTGGTGTGGTCCGGAGGTCGAGGTCGAGGGCATCGTGTCGGTCAAGACCGGCGGCTGTCCGGAGGACTGTCACTTCTGTTCGCAGTCGGGGTTGTTCCCGACGCCGGTGCGGGCGGCGTGGCTCGACATTCCCGGCCTGGTCAAAGCCGCGCGGGAGACCGCCGAGACGGGGGCGACCGAGTTCTGCATCGTGGCGGCGGTGCGGGGGCCGGATACGCGGCTGATGTCGCAGGTGCGCGACGGCATCAAGGCGATTCGTGAGGACGGCAACGACATCGAGATCGCCTGTTCGCTCGGCATGCTCACGCAGGAGCAGGTGGACGAGCTGGTCGCCATGGGGGTGCATCGCTACAACCACAATCTGGAGACCGCCCGCTCGAACTTTCCCAACGTGGTCACCACGCATTCCTGGGAGGAGCGGTGGGACACGCTCCAGATGGTGAAGGACGCGGGCATGGAGGTGTGTTGCGGCGGCATCGTCGGCATGGGCGAGACCGACGAGCAGCGCGCCGAGTTCGCGGTGCAGCTCGCTGAGCTCGAGCCGCACGAGGTGCCGATGAACTTCCTCATCCCCCAGCAGGGCACCCCCTACGAGCACCTCGAGACCATCGAAGGCCCCGACGCGCTGCGCATCGTGGCCGCGTTCCGGCTCGCCATGCCCCGCACCATGCTGCGGTTCGCCGGCGGCCGCGAACTGACGCTGGGTGACCTGGGTGCGGAGCAGGGCATGCTCGGCGGCATCAACGCCATCATCGTCGGCAACTACCTCACCAACCTCGGCCGACCCGCCCAGGCCGACCTCGACATGCTCAACGACCTCACAATGCCCATCAAGGCGCTGTCCGACACCATCTAGCATGAGGACTGCTTGCAGGTCCGAATCATCAGGCACCATGCTGGCGGACGTGAGTGTGTTGGCGCGGCTTGCCGCGCGCGATGAGGAGGCCGCATGACGGTCATGTATTGCGTTCACTGCGGCAAGGGTGTCGCCGACGCCGACCACTCGCGGTGCGCCGCGCCGCAGAGCACGCTGGAACCGCCGCGGTACTGCGCCCAGTGCGCCCGCAGGATGATCGTCCAGGTCACCCCGAGCGGATGGACGGCGCGCTGTAGCCGACACGGTGAGACCACCTCGCGTGATGACCCGGCGGCGGCACGCTAGCCTGCTGGGGGTAGCAGACATGTCGTGATAGGCGGGAGTGCCGCGTGGTCCTGATGCTCCAGCGTGAGCGGCCGAGGGTCGTCGTCAAGGCCGATCTGCTGCCGTCGGTGACGGTGGCCTCGACGATCGGCATGGCCGGGATCCCGATCGGCTGGCTGTGGGCGCAGCTCGCGCCGGGGCGGAAGGCCATCATCACCTCGGCGGGTACGCCGACGCCGTTCGAGCTGGCGAGCTGGCATTCCTTCGACGCGCTGGTCATCTTCGCGCTGCTGCTGCTGGGCGCCGGGGTGTTCATCGGGGCGCTCACCTGGCTGCTGCGGGAACGGCGAGGGCCGGTGGTGATGTTCGCCGCGGTGGCGGGCTCGCTGCTGTCTGGCTGGCTGGCGATGCTGATGGGCAAGGCGTTCCTCGGCGACACCTACACCATCACCGAGCCGCCCAAGATCGGCGACGTCATCACGCTCGCGCCGGAGATCGCCACCACGTGGGTGATCATCGTGCAGCCGCTCGCGGTGGCCGTGGTGTACGCGCTGCTCGCCGCATGGAACGGCCGCGACGACCTGGGTAGGCGCCTGGCTTAGTTTGAGGGTGTACCTGCCGGCCTCGCTGATCGCGGTCTTCGCGCCCGGGTCGCCGCTGGCCGCGTTGTCGTCGTCGGCCATAGCTCCGCTATGGCTCTCCTCCTCCGCCTTGCCAGCAACGATCCGGATCACGAATCCCATCGACCGGAGGCTGGCAGCCACACCCTAGTTCAGCTTCGCCGCCGTGCTGATGTCTTCCAGCTTCTCGTGCGGCACCGGAACGGCCCGCAGCGCCGACAGGAAGCCCGCCTCCCGGGAGAGCAGCCGGGTGATGAGCCGGAGCTGGTGCAGCGGATCGGTCTCGGCGAGCAGTGCCTGCTGCTCCGCGAGCGGAAGCAGGCAGTCGGCGGCGAGCAGGTACGCCAGCTTGTCCGGCGGGGTTGTCTCGTCTGGCGGGGACCAGTCGCCGTCCTGCCATGCCGCGTCGCAGTAGCGCTCATGGGCCGCGCGGGCGGCGAGTGCCAGGGTCTGCGCGGTGGTGCCGTCCGGGTCGAGCGTCGGCTCGTCCGGCAGCCACTCGACGTCGCCCACCAGGTACGGCGACTCGCTCGGCGCCAGCTCGTGCAGCAAGAACCGGCGTGATCCGGTGGTGACGATGTCGAACCCGCCGCTGTCGGTCGGCGAGACCTCGCGCAGCACCGCCGTGCAGCCGACCGGGTGCAGCTGTCCGACGCGGTCGACGTCGGTGACGATGGCGTTGCGGATGGCGATGATGCCGAACTCGCGCCCCGGGACGACGCCGCGCACGACGTCGTCGATCAGCTGCCGGTAGCGGGGCTCGAAGATGTGCAGCGGCAGATGCACCCCCGGCAGCAGGACCGTGTGCAGCGGAAACAATGGAAGCCGCTGCTGGGTCCGATCGGGCGGGGTATCGGCGGGCACGCGGCCAACGCTACGTCGGATCGGGGTGGTTCGCTCGCCGGATTCGGGTCATTTCGCGCCGGGCGGACGCAGCACCGCGAACGGATCGGTCACCTGCATGGCGGTGTTGGTGAAGGAGTACAGCGCGGCGGGACGTCCGCCGGAGCGCCCCGGCGCGGCGGTGGTGCCGGTCGGCTTGAGCACGCCCCGGCGCGCGAGCACCCGCTGCAGGTTGGTCGCCGAGACCTTGTGGCCGAGCGCGGCGGAGTAGATGTCGCGCAGTGCTGAGATGGTGAACTCGTCGGGTGCCAGCGCGAACCCGATGTTGGTGTAGCTCAGCTTCGAGCGCAGCCGGTCGCGGGCGCGCAGCACGATCGCCTTGTGGTCGAACGCGGTGCGGGGCAGGTTGTCGACGTCGTGCCAGGCGGTGTCCTCGGGCACGACCGGATCGGCGTCGTTGGGCACGAGGCCGAGGAACGCGGTCGCGACCACCCTGGGACCGGGAACCCGGTCCGGGGCGCTGAACACCGCGAGCTGCTCGACGTGACGCAACTCACGGATGTCGACCTTCTCCGCGAGCTGCCTGCGGATGGACGTCTCGACGTCCTCGTCCGCGCGCAGTCGACCCCCAGGTAGGGACCATCGCCCGAGGTGAGGGTCGAGCGCGCGCCGCCACAGCAGCACCCGGAGGGTGCCCGCGCGCACGTGCAGCACGGCGCCCAGAACCTCGTGTGCCAGCGGGGCGCGGGTGTTAATATGGCTACGCACGTTTTCGATCGTAAGGCGAAAACCGAGCGGGACGCAACACAGGGAGTAGCCATGACAGAGACGCTGACGGACACGGCTCCTGACCTCACGCCGTACGGTGGCGTCGACGCGGACGCGGCATGGGCCGACGAGGTTCGCCGCCTCGCTCGCGAGCGCGACGCCGTGCTGCTCGCGCACAACTACCAGCTGCCCGAGATCCAGGAGATCGCCGACCACACCGGCGACTCGCTGGCGCTGTCGCGGATCGCCGCCGAGTCGGACGCGTCGACGATCGTGTTCTGCGGCGTGCACTTCATGGCCGAGACGGCCAAGATCCTCAGTCCTCACAAGACGGTGCTCATCCCGGACGCACGAGCCGGCTGCTCACTGGCCGACTCGCTGACCGCCGAGCAGCTGCGGGAGTGGAAGTCGCAGCACCCCGGCGCCGTCGTCGTGTCCTATGTGAACACCACGGCCGATGTGAAGGCCGAGACCGACATCTGCTGCACCTCGTCCAACGCGGTCGACGTGGTGGCGTCCATCCCCGCTGACCAGGAGGTGCTGTTCGGGCCGGACCAGTTCCTCGGCGCGCACGTCAAACGCGAGACCGGCAGGCAGAACCTGCACATCTGGGCGGGCGAGTGCCATGTCCACGCCGGAATCAACGGTCCGGAACTGGCCGAGCGGGCGGCCGCCAACCCGGACGCCGACCTGTTCATCCACCCCGAGTGCGGCTGCGCCACCTCGGCGCTCTACCTGGCGGGCGAGGGCACCGTGCCCGCCGAGAAGGTGAAGATCCTGTCCACCGGCGACATGGTGAAGCAGGCGCGTGCCACCAACGCCAGCTCGGTGCTCGTCGCCACCGAGGTGGGCATGCTGCACCAGCTCCGCAAGGCGGCACCGGAGATCGACTTCGCGGCGGTCAACGACCGGGCGTCCTGCCGGTACATGAAGATGATCACTCCGGCGGCGCTGCTGCGCTCGCTGCGCGAGGGCGCCGACGAGGTACACGTCGACGCCGAGACCGCGCGGCGTGCCCGCGCCTCGGTGTCGCGAATGATCGAGATCGGCACTCCGGGCGGTGGCGAATGAGCACCCTCGGTGACGAAGTTGGTGCCCCGGGGGCGAAAACTTCGCCGACGCCTGACTGGGAGGCGACCGCCGACCTGGTCGTCGTCGGCTCCGGCGTCGCCGGTCTGACGGCGGCGCTGCGCGCCCGCGAGCTGGGGCTGTCGGTGCTCGGGGTCACCAAAGCCGCCGTCTCCGACAGCAACACCCGCTGGGCGCAGGGCGGCGTCGCGGTGGTGGACGCGGGCACCGGCGACTCCGTCGCAGGCCACGTCGCCGACACCCTCGCGGCGGGCGGCGGCCTGTGCGAGGAGGACGTCGTCCGCTCGATCGTCGCGGGCGGCCCGGCCGCCGTCGCCCGGTTGCGGGCACGCGGCACCACGTTCGACCGCGCCGACGACGGCACCCTGGCCCGCACCCGCGAGGGCGGGCACAGCGCGTTCCGGGTGATCCACGCCGGCGGCGACGCCACCGGCGCCGAGGTGCAACGCGCGCTCGCCGCCGACGTCGGCCGGAAGCGGGTGCCGGTGCTGGAGCGGCACATCGCGGTGGACACCCTGCGCACCTCGTCCGGTGACGTCGGCGGGCTGCTGTTGCTCGACCCCGACGGCGCGGCGTGCGTGGTCCGCGCCAGGGCGGTGCTGCTGGCCACCGGCGGTTTCGGGCAGCTCTACCAGGCGACGTCGAACCCGGAGATCGCCACCGGCGACGGGCTCGCGCTCGCGCTGCGGGCCGGGGCTGTCGCGGCTGACCTCGAGTTCGTGCAGTTCCACCCGACGGTGCTGTACACGCCGGGCGCGCGGGGGCGGTGCCCGCTGGTGACCGAGGCGGTGCGCGGCGAGGGGGCGGTGCTCGTCGATGCCGGTGGGGCGCGGGTGATGCCGGGCGTGCACCCGCTCGGCGACCTCGCGCCGCGCGACGTCGTGTCGGCCGCGATCACCCGCACGATGGCCGACGCGGGGGCCGACCATGTGTATCTGGACGCCAGCGGCATCGGCGGCTTCGCGCGGCGGTTTCCCACCGTGCACGCGGCGTGCGCGCGGGTGGGTGTCGACCCGGCCCGGGAGCCCATTCCGGTGGCGCCCGCCGCGCACTTCGCGTGCGGCGGCGTCGCGACGTCACCCGAAGGGCGCACCGGCGTGCGGGGGCTGTACGCAGCGGGGGAAATCGCGCGCACCGGGCTGCACGGCGCGAACCGGCTTGCCTCCAACAGCCTGCTCGAGGGGCTCGTCGTGGGAGAGCGGGCAGCCGAGGCCGTCGCGATGGACCTGGCGGCGGGTGAGCTGGCGCCGCTGACCCGGGCCACGCCGGGTGACGCCGCGGTCGCGCCGGTCGCGAACCGGGGTTTGCTGCAGCGGCTGATGAGCCGTCACGCCGCCATCGGCAGGGGCGCATCCGGACTGGCCGTCGCCGCGTCGCGGATCGCGGCCGCCCGCCGGGACCGAGCGCTGGACGGTCACGGCGTCGTCGAGGACGCGGCGCTGACACTGCTCGCCGACGTGTTGCTGGCCGTGGCGGCCGAGCGCACCGAGTCGCGCGGCTGCCACGTCCGAGCCGACTACCCGCAGCGCGACGACGCCGGATGGCAGCGCAGCCTGCGGGTGCGGCTCGACGCCACCGGCGCGCCGGTCGTGCTCACCCCCGCGCTGGCGAGCGGGGCGGCATGACGACGCGCGAGTTGCTGGACGCCGCCGGGCTCGATGCCGAGGACGTGCGGCGGGTGGTGGACACCGCGTTGGCCGAGGACCTGCGGTACGGATCGGACGCCACAACGGCGGCCACCGTGCCCGCCGACGCGGTCGCGCAGGCGGAGCTGCGGGCGCGGTCGGCGGGTGTGTTGGCCGGGGCGCCGGCGGCGCTGGCGGTGTTCGACGCCGTGCTCGGCGACGGCTACGACGTGCTCGACGTCCGCCCCGACGGTGCGGCGCTGGCGGCGGGGGAGACGGCGCTGGTGCTGCGCGGACCGGTGTGCGGGTTGCTGACCGCTGAGCGCACCGCGTTGAACCTGCTGTGCCACCTGTCCGGCATCGCGACGGCGACCGCGGCGTGGGTCGCGGCGGTGGAGGGCACCGGCTGCGCCATCCGCGACTCCCGCAAGACGCTGCCCGGGCTGCGGCTGCTGCAGAAGTACGCGGTGCGGGCCGGGGGCGGGGTGAACCACCGGATGGGCCTCGGCGACGCGGTGCTGATCAAGGACAACCACGTGGTCGCCGCCGGGTCGGTGGCGGCGGCGCTGCGCGCGGCGCGGGAACACGCCCCGTCGTTGGCGTGCGAGGTCGAGGTCGACACGCTGGCGCAGCTGGACGAGGCACTGGCGACGGGCGCGGACGAGGTGCTGCTGGACAACTTCGCGCCTGCGGACTGCGCCGACGCGGTGCGGCGCCGGGACGCCGTGTCACCGTCGACCCGGCTGGAGGCGTCCGGTGGCCTGCGCCTCGACGTCGCCCACTCCTACGCGGAAACCGGCATGGACTATCTCGCCGTCGGCGCGCTCACCCACTCATCCCCAGCCCTCGATCTCGGCATGGACCTCCGCACCGAACGCTAATGCAGTCAGCCCACCGGTCGGCGGTTCGCCAAAGCGCCGGTGGCGCGGCGGGACTTCTCCGCCACCTCCGGGTCGGCGTAGACCACCAGGGTGTCGGGACCGGCGTCCAGCCCGGCCCGGACCCGGCCGAACGGGTCCGCCACCAGCGAATGCCCCACGCCGGTCGGAGCGCGCAGCACCTTCTCGTCGGTGATGCCGCTCGCCCTCGGGTCGGCCTGGTCGCAGCCGAACACCCAGCTGCCCGCGTCCAGCGCTCGGGCTCGCACCAGCAGCTCCCACTGCTCCAGCTTGCCCTCACCGGCACCCCACGACGCCGGCACCACCACCACCGACGCGTCCGCCTCGGCCAGCGCCTGGAACAGCGCGGGAAACCGCACGTCGTAGCAGGTGGCGACGCCGATCGTGACGTCGTCGACGGTGACCGTCACGACCTTCTCACCCGGTGACACGGTGCGGGACTCGAAGAACCCGAACGCGTCGTAGAGATGGATCTTGTCGTAGCCGAAATGGTGACCGCGACCGGTGATCAGCAGCGTGTTGTGCACCCGCTCGTCGTCGGCCGGGGTGAACATCCCCGCGACCACCAGCACCCCGGCTCGCTCCGCGATCGCGGCCACCTCGCTCGCCCACGGCCCGTCCAGCGGCTCCGCGATCCGGCGCAGCGGTGTGCCGAATCGCGCCATCATCGCCTCGGGAAACACCACGACGGACGCACCGGCATCCGCCGCCCGCTCGACACCGGAGCGCACCAACTCGAGGTTCTCGGCCGGATCCGGGGTCGACGTCACCTGACACAGTGCGACATGCGGCATAGCTCACCTCCTCCATGCAGTATGCCTGTCAGCGCCCCCGTACCCTTGAGGCATGCTCAACCGCACCGACCTGCGAACCCGCGTTCCTTCCGCCGCCGAGCTGCGCGCCACGCTGCCGCGCGCCGACGTCGACGTGGACGCGGCGGTGCATCAGGTGCGCCCGCTCGTCGAGGACGTCCGCGACCGCGGCGTCGAGGCCGCGCTGGACTACACCGAGCGCTTCGACAACGTCCGCCCGAAGACCGTGCGGGTGCCGCGTGCCGAGCTGGACGCCGCCCTCGCCGAGCTGGACGTGGACGTGCGGGTGGCGCTGGAGGAGGCCATCACGCGCGCCCACGCGGTGCACGCCGATCAACGCCGACCCGACGTCACCACCACCGTCGCCGACGGCGGCACCGTGACCGAGCGGTGGGTGCCGGTCGGCCGCGTCGGGCTGTACGCGCCGGGGGGGCTGGCGGTGTACCCGTCCAGCGTCGTGATGAACGTCGTGCCCGCGCAGGCCGCCGGGGTCGGCTCGCTGGTCGTCTGCTCGCCGCCGCAGGCCGAGTTCGGCGGCAAACCCCACCCGACCACGCTGGCCGCCGCCGCGCTGCTCGGCGTGGACGAGGTGTGGGCCGTCGGGGGAGCGCAGGCGGTCGCGCTGCTGGCCTACGGCGGCACCGACACCGACGGCGCCGAGCTGGAGCCGGTCGACATGGTGACCGGTCCGGGCAACATATACCTGACTGCGGCGAAGCGGATGCTGCGCGGGCTCATCGGCATCGACTCCGAGGCAGGCCCGACCGAGATCGTCATCCTGGCCGACGAGACCGCCGACCCGGCCCACGTCGCCGCCGACCTGATCAGCCAGGCCGAGCACGACCCGATGGCCGCCAGCGTGCTGGTGACGACGTCGGAGCGGCTCGCCGACGAGGTCGACGCCGAGCTGGAACGCCGGGTCGCCGCCACCAAGCACACCGAGCGGGTCGCCACCGCGCTGCGCGGCGCGCAGTCCGGCACCGTGCTCGTCGCGAGCGTCGACGACGGCATCCGGGTGGTGGACGCCTACGCCGCCGAGCACCTGGAGATCCAGACCGCCGACGCCGCCGCCGTCGCCGCCCGGGTGCGCAACGCGGGCGCGATCTTCGTCGGGCCGTACGCGCCGGTCTCGCTCGGCGACTACTGCGCCGGGTCCAACCACGTGCTGCCGACCGGCGGCTACGCCCGGCACTCCGGCGGGTTGTCGGTGCAGACGTTCCTGCGCGGCATCCACGTCGTCGACTACTCGCAGGACGCGCTGCGCGAGGTCGCCGGCAGAGTCGTCACGCTGGCCAACGCCGAGGACCTGCCCGCGCACGGCGAGGCCGTCCAGGCCCGGTTCGGCGGCGAGGTGCGCTGATGGACGACGTCACGCTGGACGACCTGCCGCTGGCCGACGCGCTGCGCGGCAAGACGCCGTACGGCGCGCCGCAGCTGGACGTCGCGGTGCGGCTCAACACCAACGAGAACCCGTACCCGCCGCCGCCCGAGCTGGTCGCCGATGTCGCGGCCGCCACCGAGCGGGCCGCGCGGGAGCTGCACCGCTACCCGGATCGGGACGCCGTCGACCTGCGCGCCGACCTCGCCGCGTACCTGAGCCGGGCGACAGGCGTGCCGCTGACCATGCGCAACGTCTGTGCCGCCAACGGCTCCAACGAGGTGCTGCAGCAGCTGTTGCAGGCCTTCGGCGGTCCGGGCAAAAGCGCGCTCGGCTTCGAGCCGTCGTACTCGATGCATCCGATCATCGCCTCCGGCACCCGCACCGAGTGGATCCCCGCGCCGCGCCGGGCGGACTTCACGCTGGACGCCGAGGCGGCCGCCGAGGCGATCCGGCGGCACGACCCGGACGTGGTGTTCGTGACCAGCCCGAACAACCCGACCGGCTGCTCGATCCCGCTGGCCGACCTGCGGGCGGTGCTGGCCGCGGCCCGCGGCATCGTGATCGTCGACGAGGCGTACGCGGAGTTCTCCCGGCAGCCGAGCGCGGTGGAGCTGCTGGCGGAGTTCCCGGCGCGGCTGATCGTGTCGCGCACCATGAGCAAGGCGTTCGCCTTCGCGGGCGGCAGGCTCGGCTACCTCGCGGCGGCGCCCGCCGTGGTGGACGCGCTGCAACTGGTGCGGCTGCCGTACCACCTGTCGGCGCTCACCCAGGCGGCCGCCCGGGCCTCGCTGGCGCACGGCGAGCAGACGCTGGCCTCGGTGGCGTCGCTGGTGTCCGAACGCGACCGAGTCGTGGCCGCGTTGCGGGGCCTCGGTTTCGAGCCGGCGGACAGCGACGCCAACTTCGTCCTGTTCGGACAGTTCGACGACGCGCCTGCCGCCTGGCGTTCCTATGTAGACGCTGGTGTACTGATCAGGGACGTCGGCATCCCCGGCCACCTGCGGGTGACCATCGGGACGCCGGAGGAGAACGACGCGTTCCTGGCCGCTAGTAAGGAGATCCAAGCGTGAGGACTGCTTGCAGGTCCGAACCATTGGGCGCCACGTTGGCCGACGCCAGGTTCATGGCGCGGCGTGCCGCGCACGGAAAGGAGGCCGCGTGAGCCGGATTGGGAAAGTAGAGCGGACGACCAAGGAGTCGTCGATCACGGTCGAGGTCGACCTGGACGGCACCGGCCAGGTCGAGATCGACACCGGCGTCGCGTTCTACGACCACATGCTCACCGCGTTCGGCGTGCACGGTGCGCTCGACCTGCGGGTGAACGCGACCGGCGACGTCCACATCGACGCCCACCACACCGTCGAGGACACCGCCATCGTGCTGGGCCAGGCGATCCGCGAGGCGCTCGGTGAGAAACGCGGCATCCGCCGGTTCGGCGACGCCTGGGTGCCGATGGACGAGACGCTGGCGCACGCCGCGATCGACGTCTCCGGCAGGCCGTACTGTGTGCAGCTCGGCGAGCCGGAGCGGTTCGAGTCGTTCACCATCGGCGGCAACTACCCGTTCGTGCTGACCCGGCACGTGTTCGAGTCGCTGTCGTTCCACGCGCAGGTCGCGCTGCACGTGCGGGTGCTGCACGGCCGCGACCCGCACCACATGGTCGAGGCGCAGTACAAGGCGGTGGCCAGGGCGCTGCGGGCGGCGACCGAGCCGGATGAGCGGCTCGGCGGCATCCCGTCGACCAAAGGCGTGCTGTAGCTACGGCTTGTCGACCAGCACCACGTCGAAGTCGGTGCCCGGCGGCGCCCCCGGCCCGAACGGCGGCGGGAAACCGAGGTCGAAGCGACCGTTGACGAGCGCGAGCCTGCTGCCGAACTCGGCCACCGTGGTCGGGACCCGGAACAGCTCGTCGGTGAGCGTCGCGACCACTTCACCGCTGGCGAGGTCCGGTGCCAGCCGCACCTTGACCAGCGTCTCGGCGAAGTTCGAGACGACCCAGAGCGTGCGGCCGTCCAGCAGGATGCCGTCCGGGCTGTCCGGCAGCGGCCCGCCGGGGATCTCGATCTGTCGGCTCACACCGGTCGCCGGGTCCACGGTGTACGCGGCGGCGAGGCCGCTGTTGACCACGACGAGCGTTGAGCCGTCCGGGGTGGCGTCGATGCCGTTCAGCCCGAAACCGACCACGGGGCTGGCCGGTCCGGACACCGGAATCACCTGCGCCGCGCCGAGCGTGCCGTCACCGGCGATGGGTACCCGGAACAGTCGTGGCGTGAAGGTGTCGGTGAAGTACGCGGCGTCGCGGGTGACGACGACGTCGTTGAGGAACGCGTCGCCGGGCGGGGTGAACTGGTATTCCGCGACGGTGCTGCCGTCGCGGGTGTCGTACACGATCCCCTTGCTCGTCTTTCCGGCGGCGACGAAGAGCAGGTGGTGGCGCTGGTCGACCTTCAGTCCGGCGGCCTGGCCTTCGGACTCGTCGATGAACACGGCCCCGGCGCCGCTGCGCAGGTTGCCGCGATAGATGTCGCCGTCGTTCAGCGATCCGGCGTAGAACGTCGACCCGGCGCCGACCGCGATGCCTTCCGGCTGGAAGTCGTCGGGCAGTGGGATGGAGTCGGGGAACGGTGTGGCCGCTCCGGTGAGGCGAGCACCGGCGCGGCGAGCAGTGGTAGCAGGTAACGGCGAAGGTGCATGACTCTAGGTCGATGCGGCGCGGCGAGTCGTTACGCCCGGGACCAAAGGCTCTGCCCGGCGGGGGCGGAGCGGCCTAGCGTCGGGGCGTTGGAGTCATCCGTGGAACGGAGCACATCATGTTCATGCAGATCATCCAAGGTCCTATCCGCGACGCCGACGCCGCTCGCACGACGATGGACCGCTGGCTCACCGACCTCGAGTCCGGTGCCGAGGGCTGGCTCGGCGGCACCTTCGGCGTGACCGACGACGACATGTTCGTCGCCGCCGTCCGCTTCGAGTCCGAGGAGGCCGCGCGCCGTAACAGCGAGCGGCCGGAGCAGGGGGAGTGGTGGCGCGAGATGGAGCAGCACTTCTCCGGTCCCGTCACCTTCCACGACTGCAAGGACGTGATCATGCTGCTCGGCGGCGGTTCGGACGACGCGGGCTTCGTGCAGGTCGTGCAGGGTCAGGTCGCCGATCCGGAGCGGGCGAGGTCGTTCGCGGAGCAGTCCACCGAGCTGATGGCGGCGCACCGGCCGGACATCATCGGCGCGACAATCGCCATCGACGACGACGGCTGTTTCACCGAGACGGTCGCCTTCACCACCGAGGACGCCGCCCGGGAGGGAGAACGCAAGGAGATGCCGGCCGAGGTGGCCAAGGTGATGTCGGAGGGCATGGCGACGCTGTCCGACGTGCACTACCTCGACCTGCACCACCCGTGGTTCGCCTCGCACCATGAGCGGGAGTCTCTGTAGCAGCGTGACTCCGGCGCGGCTAGGGTGCCGCACATGCCATCCGAGGTCGTCATCGTCGGGCTGATCGCGCTCGCGGGTTTCCTGCTCGGTGGGGTCTACACCACCTGGCGCAGCGCGAGGGTGATGGCACTGCTGCTGCTCGCGGCGGCCGCGCTCGCCGTGGGCGGCGCGGCGCTGTGGTGGTTCTCGTTCTAGTCGCGCCGGTTCAGAGGCTGAGGTGAAGGCGCAGCGCGTCGTCGAGTCGTTCCAGCAAGCTGGGCGTCAGCCGCCCCACCTGCCTGGCCAGGCGTCCGACGCTGATCGACCTCACCTGCTCCGCCTGCGCCTTGGAGTCGCGGTCCAGGCCCGCCTCGTCGCGGGGCAGTAGCACCTGAAACGGGTACACGTTGGCGACGTTGGACGTCACCGGAACGACCGTGATCACGCCGCGTTGCGCCAGCGCGGCGGTGGTGTTGGCGCCGTCGTTGCTCACGATCACGACGGGCCGGCGCTTGTTGGCCTCCGCGTCGTGGGCGGGATCGAGATCGGCCAGGTAGATGTCGCCCCGAAGCATCTACGGCGCCAGGCCGTCGGCGGACGTCGACTCCCAGGCGTCGGCCTCGCCGGACTCGTCCCACTCGCGCCACGCGTCGGCGTAGGCGGGCCCCAGCTGTGATGCCCGGAGCAACTTCACGGCCTTGGCCAGCGCCGCCGAGCGAGAGCCAATCCCATGCTTACGGCTGTAGTGATCGAGGAACTCGACATCCTCGTCCGGCAAGCTCACGCTCATCTTCATACCCCGATGCTACCAGGGGTAGCACCGAGGTGGTAAGAGCGCGTCAGATGCCGCCTTCCGAGGTCGCCTTGAGCTTGGGTGCGCCCGGGCCGAACTCCGCGAGCTGGTCCTCCTGGTTGAACAGCCCGCAGGAGCGCAGCGACAGACAACCGCAGCCGATGCAGCTCGTCAGGCTGTCGCGGAGCCGCTGCAGCGCGTCGATCCTGGTTTCCAGCTCGCCGCGCCAGCGCTTCGACAGCTTCGTCCAGTCGGCCTTGGTCGGCGCGCTGTGCGCGGGCAGCGTCGACAGCGCGTCCGCGATGTCGTCCAGGCTGAGCCCCACCCGCTGCGCCGAGCGGATGAACGCGATGCGGCGCAGCGTCACCCGCGGGTACCGGCGCTGGTTGCCCGCCGTGCGCTCGGCGTTGATCAGCCCTCGGTCCTCGTAGAACCGCAACGTCGTGTGCGGGACGCCGCTTCGTTCGGCGACCTGTCCGATCGTGAGGTGGTGCGCGAGTGCCGTCACGCCATCCAGCCTAGCCACGACCTCCAGTTAAGTCGAAGTTCCTGCCGCTGCGACACTGACACGACGCCGGGAATACTCGATTGCGTCGCGGTGTAGGACTGGATTGTGCCCACTATGTCACTGAGCCAGCCGGACGCGGCGTCGCCGCTGCGCAACGGCCGCTTCGTCGCTATGCTGCTCGCCTCGACGGGGCTGTTCGCCGGGTTTTCGCTGCTGGTGTCGGTCGTGCCGCTGTGGGTGGTGCGGGGCGGCGGCGGTGAGTTCGCCGCGGGCGCCTCGACCGGCGTGTTCATGGCGACGACGGTGCTCGCGCAGCTGCTGATGACGGGCCTGGTGCGCCGCTTCGGCTACCGCGCCATGTTCATCGTGGGCGCGCTGCTGATCGGCGCGCCGGTGCCGCTGCTGGTGCTGTCGGCGGCCTGGCAGCCGGTGCTGGCGATCTCCGGGATCCGAGGCCTCGGCTTCGGCATCATGACCGTGTGCGGCTCCGCGCTGATCGCCGAACTGCTCCCGGCGGGCTCGCTCGGACGCGGTTCCGGGCTCTACGGCATCGCGGTCGGGCTGCCGCTGCTCGTCTGCCTGCCGGCCAGCACGGCCATCGCCGAGTACACCGGGTTCTTACCGGTGTTCGTGGCGGCCACGGCGCTGCCGCTGCTGGCCATCCCGCCGATGCTGGTGCTGCCCCGGGGTCAGGGCGACACTCCCGCCGACGACCGGTCCGTCACCGCTGCCGCCGCCTCGGTGTGGCGGCCGTGGCTGCCGATGCTGGCCGGGTCCATCGCCTTCGGCGCGATGGTCACCTTCCTGCCACTCGTCTTCGCCGAGGCGCCCGCGCTCGGCTCGGCGTCACTGCTGCTGATGTCGGCCACCGCGCTCGGCGGCCGCTGGCTCGCCGGGCTGTGGGGCGACCGCGCCGCATCGGCTGGGCGAATGCTGCTGGCCGGGATCGCCGCCGTCGCGGCCGGTCTGCTCGGCTTCGCCGGGGGCAGCGGCATCGCGACGACGACGGCGATGGTCCTCGCCGTCGGCTGTGTCGCCGTCTACGGCGCCGGGTTCGGGGTGGTGCAGAACGACTCGCTGGTGCTGATGTTCGCGCGGGTCTCGCCCGCGCACGCCAGCGTGGCGTGGAATGTCGCGTTCGACGCCGGTCAGGGCGCGGGCGCGGTGGCCGTCGGCGCGATGGCCGCCGCGACGAGTTACCCGGTCGCGTTCGGCGCGCTCGGCCTGTTCGCCCTCGCCGTGCTGCCAGTGTCCGCGCGGGCGCGGGCCGACCGGCCCAGCTCGGAAAGTAGGCTGGAGCCGTGACACGTGTCGTCATCTTGGACTATGGCTCGGGCAACCTGCGTTCCGCCGAGCGCGCCGTCGCGCGCACCGGCGCCGACGTCGAGGTGAGCGCCGACCCGCAGGCCGCGCTGAACGCCGACGGGCTCGTCGTGCCCGGAGTCGGCGCGTTCAGCGCCTGCGCCGCCGGGCTGCGCGAGGTCGGCGGCGACAAGATCATCGGCAAGCGGCTGGCGGGCGGCAGGCCGGTGCTCGGCATCTGCGTCGGCATGCAGATCCTGTTCGAACGCGGCGTCGAGCACGGCATCGAGGCCGACGGCCTGGGCGAGTGGCCTGGCGTCGTCGACGGCCTGCACGCCGACGTGCTACCGCACATGGGCTGGAACACCGTGCGCGCGCCCGAGGACTCGGTGCTGTTCGCGGGGCTGGACGCCGACACCCGGTTCTACTTCGTGCACTCCTACGCCGCTCGCAGCTGGCAGCTCGAGTCGGGGCTCACCGGGCAGGCGCCCGTGGTGACCTGGGCGCACCACGGCGAGGACTTCGTCGCGGCGGTCGAGAACGGCACGCTGTGCGCGACGCAGTTCCACCCGGAGAAGTCTGGCGACGCCGGTGCCGAGGTGCTGCGCAACTGGCTGGGCACCCTCGCGTAGTGTTCGTGAGCTCTGGTCCAGCCGCCATGGGCTCCATGTAGCAGGTCGTCGTCGCTCTCGCCGCGCCGGGCGGTGAGCCGACGCCCGCGACAACCCCTCGCAAGCTCGGGGCGGCCCCGTCCTCCGGCTGGCGGCTGGCCCAACCGCTAGAGTGGACCACCGTGACTCTGACGCTGCTCCCCGCTGTTGACGTCGCTGACGGGCAGGCCGTGCGCCTGGTCCAGGGCGAGGCAGGAACCGAGACCACCTACGGCGCGCCGCTCGACGCCGCGCTCGCCTGGCAGCGCGACGGCGCCGAGTGGATCCATCTGGTCGACCTCGACGCCGCGTTCGGCAAGGGCTCGAACCGGGAGCTGCTGGCCGAGGTCGTCGGCAGGCTGGATGTCCACGTCGAGCTGTCCGGCGGAATCCGCGACGACGCCTCGCTGGAAGCGGCGCTCGCCACCGGGGCGCGGCGGGTCAACCTCGGCACCGCGGCGCTCGAGGACCCGGCCTGGACCTCGCGGGTTGTGGCCGAGTACGGCGACCGGGTCGCCATCGGCCTGGACGTGCGCATCACGCCGGACGGTCACCGGCTCGCCGCGCGCGGTTGGACCAAGGACGGCGGCGACCTGTGGGAGGTGCTCGCCCGGCTCGACGCCGACGGCGCGCAGCGCTACGTGGTGACCGACGTCAGCAAGGACGGCACCCTGCGCGGGCCGAACCTGGACCTGCTCGCCGGGGTCTGCGCCGCCACCGACGCCGCCGTGATCGCCTCCGGCGGCGTGTCCAGCATCGACGACCTGGTGGCACTGTCGAAGCTCACCGCCGACGGTGTGGAGGGCGCGATCATCGGCAAGGCGCTCTACGCCGGTGCGTTCACGCTGCCGGAGGCGCTCGCCGCCGTCCGGTAGCTCACGCGTCGAGGGTGATCGCGACGCCGACGGTGCGCCGCTTACCGCCGCGCAGAATGCTGCCGGTCACGCTCAGGAAGCCGATCACGCCGTACTTGCGGCCGATCAGCGTGCGCACCCGGTCGGTCTCGGCGTCGTCGAGCAGCCGCGCCGTGCCGGACACGGTCGCGCCGTGGGTGCGGCTGCCGCGCAGGTCGCAGGCCGTGACCTCGACCCGTCCGTTGTTGCGGATGCGCTTGACTTTGCCGGAGTCGCGTGGCGTCCACACGTACAGCTCGCCGTTCTCGGCGACCGCCCAGATCGGGGTCGGCACCGCCCTGCCGTCCCGGCGGAAGGTGGTGAGCTGGACGTACTTCTCGTCGGCGAGGCGATCCAACGCGGTCGGCATGTTGCCAGGCTAGCGTGCCAGGATGCGAACGTGACTGGGTCGTGGTGGGGCGTGCTCATCGGGATCGCCGTCGCGCTCGTGCTGGTGTGGCTGCTGCTGCTCGTCGCGCTCGCGGTGGCGCGCCCGCGCGGGCAGGCGCTGCGCGAGGCGGTGCGGTTGCTGCCGGATCTGGTGCGGCTGAGCTGGCGGCTTGGCGCGGACCGGGCGACGCCCCGGGGCGCCAGGATCATGCTCGGGCTGCTCGGGCTGTACCTCGCGATGCCGATCGACCTCGTGCCTGACTTCATCCCGGTGCTCGGCTACGCCGACGACGTCATTGTGGTCACGCTGGTGCTGCGCTGGGTGATCCGCCGCGTCGGCCGTGACGGCGCGCGGGCGCACTGGCCGGGCACCGACGACGGCTTTCGCGCGCTGTGCCGGGTGACCGGTTTGCCGAGTGAGTAGCGGTGAGACCTGCTCGGTCCGATGTGGTCCGGCGTCGGGCTCGCCGTCGGTATCTCGGTCGCGACCGGCGTCGTCGTCCACACCACGGTCGCCGAGCTCGAGGGCACGGCCGAGATGCGGGCCTTCGCGGTCATCGCGCTCTCCGCCGTCGTGGTGCTGACCTGGATGGTCTTCTGGATGCGCACCCACGCGCGAGTGATCAAGGGCGAGCTGCAGCACAGCATCGACGCGGCGGTGTCGCGGGGGCGCGGCATCTGGTGGGCGGTCATCTTGGCCTCGTTCTTCGCGGTGCTGCGGGAAGGGATCGAGGCCGCGCTGTTCCTGATGGCGGCCGCGACGGCCGACTCCGGCACCGCCGTCCTCATCGGCGGCATGATCGGGCTCGCGATCGCCATCGTGGCGGGCTACCTCGTCGTGCTCGGCGGCAAGCGGCTGCCGATGTCGAAGTTCTTCCGGGTCACCGGCGTCATGTTGATCGTGTTCGCGGCGGGGTTGCTGTCTCGTTCGGTGCTGTTCCTGCAGACGGCCGGTGATCTCGGCAGCCTGTGGGACAGCGTCTACGACCTGAACGCCCACACCTGGCTGACGATCGAGAGTGAGTTCGGCCTGTTCCTCACCGCGATGGTCGGCTGGGACACGCGGCCGTCCATCGAGCAGGTCGTCGTGCATCTCGGCTACCTGCTGACGGTGGGGTATCTGTTCCTGCGGCGGCCGAAGGCCACCGGCACCGCGCCGCGGGGCCGGCAGGCAGCGGCCGAGACCGGGCGCGACTGAGCCACGCGGTCATGGCGTCCTGCGCGGCAGCGTCGCCGCGCCGGAGCACGAGTGCGGCGAGCGCGCAGCCGCCGACGATCAGTAGGTTCTTCACCAGCGTGCCGTCGACCTCGCTCGAGTGCGTGACCTGGCTGAGCGCGTCCACGGCGTAGGACAGCGGCATCACGTCGGAGATCCAGTCGAGCACGGTCATGTGCACGTGCACCCGGCCGGAAGTGTTGGGTCAGCGTGGCAGTGTCTGCACCGGCGTCATCTCGATTCGTGTGACTGCACGCGGTTGGTCGCGGAGATCACGGTCCGCCATACGCGCGGCCACACCGTCGCCAACATGCCGATCGAGACGTGGGAGAGGCTGATCAATATTCCGGGCAGCTATGAGACGCAGCTCGTGTGGTTTCGTTGGAGCGCTCAGGTGAGGTAGGTGGCGAGGGTGTAGGTCTGGCTCTGGCGGGAGTGGTCGTAGCGCCGGGTTGAGCGTGGATCACGGTGTCCGGCGTAGTCCTGCACGTCGCGCAGGCTCGCGCCGGCGTCGAGGGCGAGGGTGATTGCGGTGTGTCTCAGGCTGTGTGGTGAGAGCCGGTCCCAGGCTTCGAGGCCGGCGGCGCGGGCCAGGCGGTGTACCAGTTCCCACAGGTGCGCCTGGCGCAGGCGGCCGCCGGTGGCGGTGGCCAGCAGCGGCTCGTCCAGCGGGCGCCAGTCGGCCAGGCCGGCGCGGGCGGCGCGGGCGAGCAGGTAGGTCTCCAGTGCCGAGAAGCTGGCCGGTGCCAGCGGTATCCGCTTGGTGGTGCCGCCCTTGCGCTGGATCGCCAGCACCCGGTGTCCCTGGTCGTGGCCGAGGTCGGTGACGTCGGCGCCGAGCAGTTCGTCGACCCGCGGCTCGGAGAACAGCAGGGTGCGGATCATGGCGGCGGTGCGCAGCCGGGCGGGGCCGGTGTCGGCGTCGGCGGCCGCGAGCAGCGCGCGGGCTTCGTCGCGGCTCAATCCCACGGTGGTGGTGGCGTACGGGTCGACGGCGGGGCGGTGCACCCCGACGGTGGGCACCGCCTCGATGAGGTCACGGGTGGCGCAGTAACGGTAGAACGAGCCCAGCGCGGACAAGCGCCGGCACACGCTGGAGTGCGCGGCGCCGGCGTCGAGTTGGCCGCGCACCCACAGGTCCACGTGCAGCCGCGTGGCGGCCAGCACGTCGATCCCACGCTCGGCCAGCCACCCGTGCCAGACCAGCCAGTCGCCAGCGTAGCCGCGGCGCGTGCGCGCCGAGCGCAGCGACACCAGCCACGCCGCAGCGAGCAGCTGCGCGCGGTCATCGAGGCCGCGCAGCGCCGGTAGCTCTGCGCGGGCCTGGGCCAGCAGCTCACCGGCCACGGCCACCTCGCCCGGCGGGCGCGGGGCGGCGACCGCTGCGGCCGCGTTGTGCACGTCGGTGGTCATGGCAGCTGAATCGGGCCGTAACCGAACCCGACGACGGCGACCCGGTGTTCCCCTCGCCGTCGATCACCACGATGCCCTCCCGCTGCAGCGTCAGCGCCGCCATCAAATGCTGCACCGCGTCGGTGGCGATGACCAGGTCAGGCAGGCGCCACAGCGTGACCTCGACGGCGTAGCTGTCGGCATCGAGTTGGCGGCGGGCGACCTGGGTGATCTCGTCGCCGCGGATGTAGTGCGCGTCCTCGCCGTCGACGTCGGCCAGCACCCACAGCCGGCTGCCAGAACGGACGGCGTTCCCGGCCTCGCCGAAGGCCGCGTCCGCGGCGGTATTCTCGTCGTGCGGTGTGCTCATGGCCGGCACGCTAGTGCGCACCGACACACGGCGGGCCGCCGCGCCGGGGGCAGGATGGACGCGGGTCAGCGCCGCAGCAGCTCGTCGGCGTCGAAGACCTCCGCGATCAGCTGGTCGGCCTGCCCCGCGCTGGTGGCCGCGTCGAAGAAGTCGCGCACCAGCCACAGCAGGCAGGTCAAACCGGCCAGCTCCGGCTGGCCCGGTGGCCCGAACCCGTCGCGCCACGCCACCGCGTCCTGCTCGGTCAGTGCCGCGGTCAGCACGCCGGCGAGCATCGGCAGCGACGCCGGCGCCAGATCCGGGAATCGGCGTCGCAGCGCCCGCATCAGCGGCGGGAACAGCACGCTCACCGCGTCGTCACCTTCACCCTGCTCGGTCGGCTCGCTCGCTACGTCTCTGGCCAGCACATCCAGCAGCGCGGACAGCAGCAGGATCATCGCCCGGGCGATCTCGGCGTGACCATGCTCGCGCAGCGCAGCGCCGCGCCGACGCCGGCCCGATCGCCCGATGTGCCGGCGCCCGGATCGAGCATCTGGACCGCGCGCCACGCCGTCACCAGCAC
Source organism: Actinophytocola sp. (assembly GCA_009377395.1). GTDB lineage: Bacteria > Actinomycetota > Actinomycetes > Mycobacteriales > Pseudonocardiaceae > Haloechinothrix_A. The sequence goes on from WHUB01000065.1 coordinate 23,395, forward strand.
ATCCCGATCGAGCTGTGGGGCGAGCGCGTTCTCGTTCGACACGGATCCCACCGTACTGGCGGTCCCGGCGCAGCACCGGGGGCCGCTGCCGGCGGCGCGTCGTACCCGCCGTCGTGGTCGCTGACGCTCCATCATGAGCACCGTGGACACCACGGACTCAAACACCGAGTGGCAGTTCCCGATCGTGCTGCTGCTCGACGACCTGCGCGCCGACGACGCACACCAGCTGGCGCACCTCGACGCCGAACAGCAGGCCGCACACCACCGGGCGCGCGAGCTGCTGCGCGACTATGCCCAGCACGTGCTGGACACCGCCGAAGCCGACGGCCGGCACTGGCTCACCGAGTCCGGTGTGGCGAACTGGCAATACCTGCGCGACCTCATGACGGTCCTACTCGGCAACACTGAACCGTCACCCTGAGGTGCGGGGAGCTGCCCTGAGGGTGCGGGTCTCGATCCTGGCAATGTCGATGCTGTTTTCGGCGCGGCGCTTCTTCCCGCCTTTCGGCTCGCGGACCAGGAGCTCGTGCCGGCTTGTGCGGCTGCTCGTCCTGCTGGCAGCATTCCCCCGGCGCGACCAGGGACTCGTCGCGTGGGCCGTTGCGGGAGGGTGCGGTGCGACGCAGGTATCTGTTCTACAACCCGTTCGTGATGCCGGCCTTGCGCAACGCGGTCCGTCTCGCCAAGCGCATCTATGGTCCGTATCAGCTGCATGCGCTGCCACTGCAGCTGGGAGCGGACCCCGTTCCCGGTGGCGAGCGGGTCGAGGAGTTGTCTGCGGTTGGCGGCACGGTCGACGTCGTGCTCAATCGGATCCTGACCGCGCGAAGCTTGGCGGCTATCGGCGCGCTGACGCTCGCGGTCGAGCTGACACTCGTCGTCGACTGGCGGTGGACATGGTTGGGCGAATGGGCATACAGCACCGCGGAGAAGGGTCTCTACATGATGCTGATCGCGCCGCCGGCGGTGTATGTCACCGTGCTGGGCCTCGTTCTCGCCGCCCGGCCCGGGCGACGGCGGACAACGCTGCAGTCCGGGGTGCGGCCGATCGTGGTGGCGACGTTCACGGTGCTGTTCGTGGCTGGCCTCGTGTGGATGGCCGACGCGATCCGGCGCGGCAGAGACCCGTTTTACCCGTACACGTGGTTGACCGAAGAGGCGTCCGGCGACCTGCTTACCATGGCGCTCGTCTTCGTCGTGTCCTTCGTGTTCGCGCTCGGGCTGATCTGGTTTACGACCTTCCTCGGGGCGGCCATCTACCTGGCCCAGCGCAACGGAATGAGCCAGGATCGCTCACTGCCGTTACTGCCTCCCCTCGTCGCGGTGTGCGTCGCCTGGGCCTACTTCGGGCTGACCGGGTGGCTTGATCTGGACCCAGACCATCTCACCGGGTGGCGCGCCGCGTTCAGCTGGTACGGACCGCCGGTGGCGGTGACCATCCTGGCGATCGTGGAGATCGCGCGGCTACGGCACAAGCACCGGATCGGGTTCCGAGGCTCGCTCGAGGTAAGATC
>WHUB01000066.1:0-24021 GCA_009377395.1 Actinophytocola sp.
GTCAGGGCTGCGGCACCCGGCAGGCCTCCCCGGAGGTGAAGCCCTGCTCCGGCACGCCGAGCGCGCTGTTGGTCCGGCCGCGCATGTTCTCCAGTCCGATGTGGTACGTCAGCTCGACCACGCCGTCCCGCCCGAACTCGGCCTCCAGCTCGGCGACCTGCTCGTCGGTCACGCCGATCGGCGTCTCCGTCATCGCGTCGGCGTAGGCGATGGCCAGCCGCTCGGCGTGGCTGTACAGCGGCGAGTCGGCGTAGTCGTCGATGTGCTTGAGCCGGTCGATGTCCAGTCCTTTGTGGCGTTGCAGCATGGTGCCGAAGTCGACGCACCAGGAGCAGCCCACCCGCACCGCCGTGCGGTAGACCGCCAGCTCCCGGACGTTGGCGGGCAGCACCGTGCTGGCGCGCTCCACCAGCAGCTCGTGCACACCGCCCGCGAACATCAGCTTGCGGTGGTGGGCCGCGACGGCGACGGGTTCAGGCACCGCTCCGAACCGCCTGCGCGCCAAACGGTAGGTGAGCCTGGTCAGCCAGCCGGCGTCGTTCGTGGCCACTGCGGGGATGCGCGACATGGCGCACTCCTCTCCGAAGATCGTCAGTCACTGTCACCGCTATGACGAGACGGCGCACTCCGGTGTGACAGCGGGACGTCAGGCCGGGTCGGTCACCCGCGCCAGGAAGTAGATCGCCCCGGTCGCCGCGTGGCGGATGAGCAGCAGGAACGGCCGGTCGGCGACGAACGAGACCGGCTCCTCGACCGCGACCGAGGTCATGCGGATCATCATCGCCGTGGCGGCCGCGCCTTCCAGCCCGTCCTCGTCCAACTTGAGCACCGACTCGTGCAGCGCGTCCGAGACGAACAGCCGGGGGTCGGGCGAGAGTCCGCTGAGATCGGCGTCGGTGGTGAACAGCTCCCGCACACCGAGCTCGCCGAGCGCCGTGGTCAGCGAGACGTTCATGCCGACGTCGACCCGCGGCAGGCCCAGCGAGACCCGCCGGGTGCGCACCCCGTCGAGCAGTCCGGCCAGCACGTCGACATCCAGCGTAGCCTCGGCCAGGTCCGCCTCGGGCAGCAGCACCACCGCCTGCACGCCACCGGCGGCGGGCAGCACCGCCGCCTGCCAGCCGTCCGCCTCGGCGTAGCCGAGCCGCTCCGTCTGCCGCATCATCGGCACCGTGCGGTCGCCGCCGGGCGCGTGGAACGTCTCGTCGGCGGTGTGCGCGGCAGCGAACGGATTCCGCCACACCGCTTTCAGATACAGCGCATTGACCAGGCTGGCGACAGTGTCGACGGTGACCGCGCCCTCCGGCACCAGCTCGGTGATCAGGTCCCGCGTCGTCCGGGCGACATCGTCGTTGATCGCCTGTCGCGCGGCCTCCGGGTCGGTCACGAACGGCGCGTAGGCCACCTTCGCGCCGGGCCATCCCGCGAGGTCGGCGCCGAAGTCCTCGTTGACCGGCAACCGGTCCCACGCCCACAGCGTGTTGGACACCGCGAGCACCGGCTCCTCGCCATCCCGGCTGACATCCAGTGTCGCGGCGTCGGCGAGCAGTTCGAGCTGCTTGGCGATGTCGGGCTCGTCACCGGACAACAGCGCGCGCAGTTCGTCGGCCGTCGGCCCGCGCGCCGCCTGGTAGGCCAGCCCGAGCGCGCTGGCCACCGAGTACGGCGAGAAGCAGGTGTTGCCGCCCGCCGAGGCGAGCACCCGGTGCAGCGCCAGGCAGAACCGCAGGTGCTGTCGCTGCGCGGTGACCTCAGCCATGCCGCCCAGTGTGCCAGGCATGCCAGGCGACGGCCTGCGCGTCGGTCAGCGATGCGACCTGGTCGATGACGACGCGGGTGCGCCCGGCCTCGTCGGCGGCGGCATACCAGGCCGGTTGCAGCACCCGGTCGAGCGCCTCGGGCGCCCGGCGCAGCAGCACCTCCACCAGCTCGGCCAGCTGCTGCCGCTGCCCCTCCTGCACCGCGAGCCTGCGCCGGTCGCTCATCACGTAGCGCAGCGCGAGCGCCTTGAGCAGCGCGACCTCGGCGGCCACCCGGTCCGGCACCACCAGCCGCGCCGCGTACCGGGTCAGCGGTTGGTCGCCGTAGGCGGCACGGGTCTCGGTGACGGCCGCGGTGGTGAACCGGCCGACCAGCTCGCTGGTGAGGCGTTTCAGGGCGACGAGAGCGCCGAGCGAGAAGTCGTAGTCCGGCACCGCGAGGTCGGCCACGGCGGGAACCGCGAGCAGCTCGTGGGCGGCCGCCTCCAGCGTGGACACCGCGAGCGGTGAGAAGTGCTTGGCGGCCAACTCGGCCAGCGCCGCCCGTTCGGTGGGATCGGTGAGCACGGACAATGAGATACGGCCGGACAGCACCCCGTCTTCGATGTCGTGCACCGAGTAGGCGACGTCGTCGGACCAGTCCATGATGCTGGCCTCGAGACACATCGCACCGTCCGGTGCGCCCTCGCGCATCCACTCGAACACGCCCAGGTCGTCGGCGTAGGCGCCGAACTTGGCCGCGCCCGCCGTGCGCCGCCACGGGTACTTGGTGGTGGCGTCGAGACACGCCCGGGTCAGGTTGAGCCCGCTGGCGAGCCCGCCGTCGGCGAGCACCTTCGGCTCCAGCCGGGTGAGGATGCGCAGCGTCTGCGCGTTGCCCTCGTAGCCGCCGCAGTCATGGGCCAGCGCGTTGAGCGCGGCCTCGCCGTTGTGGCCGAACGGCGGGTGCCCGATGTCGTGCGCCAGCCCGGCGGTGTCGACCAGGTCGGCGTCGGCGCCGAGCGACTCGGCGATGTTGCGGCCGATCTGCGCGACCTCGAGCGAGTGGGTCAGCCGGGTCCTGGGCACGCCGGAGACCTCGGCGCCCTCGCCGGGCCCGACGACCTGCGTCTTGCCCGCGAGCCTGCGCAGCGCGGCCGAGTGCAGCACCCGCGCCCGGTCGCGGGCGAACGGCGAGCGGTCGTCGCCGCTGCCGTTCGTGTGCTTGCGCGGCTCGGCGATCAGGCGCTCGCGGTCGTGGGCGGTGTAGGTCATCGCGACCAGCCTATGCCGATGCCGTGACAGTTCCGAGCGCGCTCAGCCGAGCCCCGTCGAGCTGATGGCATCGGCCGACGAGTGGGCGACGCGGTAGTAGATCAGCGCCGTGGTCTCGCGCCAGATGTAGTGCAGCTGCGTCTCGCGGGTCCAGACGGCGGGCCCGCTGCGGGTCGGCGAGGTCCACGCGCGCAGCCCGGCGTCGCGGGCCATGGTCCGCGCCCGCAGCGAGTGCCACGGATCGCTGACGATCACCGCCGAGGACAGGCCGCGCTTTTGTGCCGCGCCCGCGGCGGCTTCGAGGCTGCCGAGCGTGTCCGAGCCCGTCCCGAGCGACACCGTCGCCGAGTCGGGCACGCCGTTGCGCTCGAGCCATCGCGCCCCGGCCTCGGCCTCGGTGAACCTGTCCCCCGGCAGGCCGCCGCCGGTGGTGACGATGTAGTTCGCGACGCCCTCGTCGTAGAGGTTCTTGGCGTGTACCAGCCGCCATCGGAAGATGTCCGACGGCGTGCCGTTGTACTGCGCCGCGCCGAGCACCACGATCATGTCGGCGGGCGAGTGGTCGTCAACGCGGGCGACCTGCCAGATCCGGAAGGCGGTGCCCGCGACCAGCGCCAGGCCGACGACCACGCCGCCGACCACGGCGCGTAGCCACCACCGCCGGACGCCGGACGGGCTCACCTGAGGAGGGATCACCCGGCCATCCTCCCGCACGGCGGGGTGAAAACCGTCCTGGGGTCAGCAGCCGACGAGACGAGCGGCGAGGTAGCTCTCCAGCTTGTCGATCGCGACGCGCTCCTGGGCCATCGTGTCCCGCTCGCGCACCGTGACGGCGTGGTCGTCCAGCGAGTCGAAGTCGATGGTGACGCAGAACGGGGTGCCGATCTCGTCCTGGCGGCGGTAGCGGCGGCCGATCGCGCCGGAGTCGTCGAAGTCGACGCTCCAGTTCCTGCGCAGCGTGGTCGCGATGTCGCGCGCCTTCGGTGAGAGGTCAGCGTTGCGCGACAGCGGCAGCACCGCGACCTTGATCGGCGCGAGCCTGCGGTCCAGCTTGAGCACGACGCGCTTGTCGACGCCGCCCTTGGCGTTGGGCGCCTCGTCCTCGGTGTAGGCGTCGAGCAGGAACGCCATCATCGGACGGCCGACACCGGCGGCGGGCTCGATCACGAACGGCCGGTATCGCTCCCCGGTCGACTGGTCGAAATAGGACAGATCAACACCAGAGTGGTTGGAGTGTGTCGTCAGGTCGAAGTCGGTGCGGTTCGCGATGCCCTCCAGCTCACCCCACTCCTGACCGGAGGAGAAGTGGAACCGGTACTCGATGTCGACGGTGCGCTTCGAGTAGTGCGACAGCTTTTCCTTCGGGTGCTCGTAGTGGCGCAGGCTGTCCTTGGCGATGCCGAGGTCGGTGTACCAGCGGGTGCGCTGGTCGATCCAGTACTGGTGCCAGGTCTCGTCCTCGCCCGGCTCGACGAAGTACTCCATCTCCATCTGCTCGAACTCGCGGGTGCGGAAGATGAAGTTGCCCGGGGTGATCTCGTTGCGGAACGACTTGCCGATCTGGCCGATGCCGAACGGCGGCTTCTTGCGTGACGAGGTGAGCACGTTGGAGAAGTTGATGAAGATGCCCTGCGCGGTCTCGGGGCGCAGGTAGTGCAGCCCCTCCTCGCTCTCGACCGGGCCGAGGTAAGTCTTGAGCAGGCCGTTGAACTCCCGCGGCTCGGTGTACTCGCCTCGGGTGCCGCAGTTCGGGCACGGCACGTCGGACAGGTCGCCCTCGTCGGCGTCCTTGCCGGTGCGCTCAGCGTACTCCTCGGCGAGCTGGTCGGCGCGCCAGCGGCGGTGACACGACAGGCACTCGATCAGCGGGTCGACGAACGCCTCGACGTGACCGGAGGCGACCCAGACGTCGCGCGGCAGGATCACCGACGAGTCGAGGCCGACGATGTCCTCGCGGGCCTGGATCATCGCCTTCCACCACTGCCGCTTGATGTTGTCCTTCAGCTCGACGCCGAGTGGTCCGTAGTCCCAAGCCGAACGGGTGCCGCCGTAGATCTCCCCGCTGGGGTAGACGAAGCCACGGCGCTTGCACAGGCTGACAACGGTCTCGATTCTGTCGGTCGCCACGGAAGGACTCTCCCGGATTGTGTGAGTATCTGGTGGTTCTGAAGCGTCAAGCCTAGCCCGCGCGGGTGCGACCCGAGCGGGCGGCTGGCGCGCTCACTCACAGTAAACGGCCCGCGAGGCGGTCGACGCCGCCGACTACCATGACGGCATGGCGCCGACCATCGACGACACCGCGAGCACCGCCACGGGACCGTCGCACTCGCCGGAGCGGTCAGCGGCACCCGTTCCGGTGCCACCGACGGGTACCCTCGCGGAGGCGGGTGAGCTGCTGCGGGCACTCGCGGCGCCGGTGCGGATCGCGATCGTGTTGCAGCTGCGCTCTGGAGAGCGTTGCGTACACGAGCTGGTCGAGGCGCTCGGCGTCGCACAGCCGCTGATCAGCCAGCATCTGCGGGTGCTCAAGGCGGCGCGGGTGGTGGCAGGGCAGCGGCGTGGCAGGGAAGTCGTCTACCGGCTGGCCGACGACCACCTCGCCCACATCGTCGCCGACGCGGTCGCGCACGTAGCCGAGATGGAGGAGGACGAACGTTGACGAGCGCCGACTCACGGGCGCAGGCACCAGCGAGCAACAGCGCTCCCGTGCCCGGCCGCAGGGCGACCAAGCAGCGCGCGGCGGTGGTGGAACTGCTCAACGAGATCGACGACTTCCGCTCGGCCCAGGAACTGCACGACGAGCTGCGCAAACGTGGCGACGGGATCGGGTTGACCACGGTGTACCGGACGTTGCAGTCGCTCTCGGACGCCGGAGTGATCGACGTGCTGCGCACCGAGTCCGGCGAGGCGGTGTACCGGCGCTGCTCGGAGCACCACCACCATCACCTGGTGTGCCGGCACTGCGGTTACACCGTGGAGATCGAAGGGCCTGCCGTGGAGCGCTGGGCCGACAAGATCGCCTCGAGCAACGGCTTCTCCAACATCAGCCACACCGTCGAGATCGTGGGGACCTGTTCGGCTTGTGCCGGCGGTCAGTGAGGCCGGTATGCGACAGCGCGGTGCCTGATGTCGAGTATGACCACGGCATGCGCGGCCTCGTCTATCTCGTATAGCACTCGCCAGTCCCGAGCGAGCCGCGCGCTGTAGATGCCGACGAGTTCCTCCCCGAGCGCCTTACCGAGACGACGCGGGTTCGCGGACAACGGGCCGGTCACGAGTTCGATCGCCGCTTCGGCGATCCCGGGCGGCAGACGCTCTGCGATCGCTCGGTGAGCCGGCTTCGACCAGCGGACGTCGTAGGCCTCCCGCGTCACGCGCTGCGAGTCCGCCGCTCGTTCAGTGCCGCCCGCACGGCGTCGGTCGAGTACACCTCACCGCGAGAGACCTGCTCTCGCGCTTCGGCCAGACCCCGCAGCGTGTCGGCGTCGGCCTTGATCTCCGCCGTCTCGCGTCGCGCGAGATAGGACTCGATCGCCAGCAGCACGGTCTGTTGCACGCTTCGCCGGTCTTCCTCCGCTGCGGCATGCAGTTCGGCTTCGATGTCCGTCGGCAGCCGCAATGTCATGGCCATACCACAACGGTATCACGATGCACCATAATGGTGCATCGGTCAGTCCGGCAGCAACGTGTCGAGGTCTACGGTCAAGTCGCAGGGCTCGGTCACGGTGAACTCGTGCTCGGCGCGCTGTGACTCCTCGTAGTCCGACCCGATGAGGCGGTAGACCGTCGCCGTCACCGGCGGCCGGGGGTCGACCAGCCAGAAGTGCTGGATTCCGGCGTCGGCGTACTCCATCGGCTTGATCTTGGAGTCGAGGTCGATCGAGCCGGGTGACAGGATCTCGATGCACAGCAGCACATCATCGGCGCGCTTCATGCCGGGGCGCTGAGCCGCCGTCTTCGGCATGAGCACCACGTCGGGTATCCGTACCCGCGGGGTGCTCAGCTGGAGGTCGACGTCGAGTTCCTGGGCTATCGCGAGACCTTTCGGCAGCTGCGGCCGAAGCTGTAGGTACAGCTCTCCAGACACAGCCATGTGGCCATACGCGGGGCGGGGGCTCATGACGATGCGGCCCTCCTGGAGTTCGTACCGCATCGAGTTGTCCTCGGGTAACGCGGCGAACTCCTCCACCGTGTAGTAGTGGCGAGGGTCGAACGGCAGGGTGGCGGTCACGTCATGGACTTTACCCGGTGAAGCCGCATCAAGCCTGGTAACGAGCTCAGCGAGTCACGAGCCCGAGGTGTCGCCGGGCTCGTCCTCGGTGATACCGAGCAGGTCGGAGCGCAGCTGCGACGCCGTGGACACCACCAGCATCAGCAGCGTGCCGAGCGGCGTCTCCTCCAGCCCGTCCGCCGGGAAGGCGTAGCGCAGCGTCACGTCGAGCCCGGTCTCGGTGTGCACCACACCGAGGGTGCCGAACAGTCCCTGCCCGGCCCGCTCGGCGGCGGCTGCCGCCAGCGACGGCTCGTCCGGCAGGTCCCACGCGACGACGCAGGTCAGGCTCAGCACGGTCAGCCCTTCCGCGAGCCGCACCGACTGCACCGCACACGGCACGTCGGCGTGGCGGAACGTGAGCGCGCCGTCGTCGTCGACGTGCACCTCGATGTAGCGCTCGAGCGCCGCCTTGGCGTTCGCCAGCAACTCGGCGGTCTTGGTGGCCTCGCTACTCATGCTTGCTTCTCCTCAACGGCGTCGCGGGCGCCCCCGAACCGCCGGTCGCGCTTGGCGTACTCGAGGCAGGCCTGCCAGAGGTGGGTGCGGTCGAAGTCGGGGAACAGCGTGTCCTGGAACACGAACTCGGCGTACGCCGACTGCCACAACAGGAAGTTCGACGTCCGCTGCTCCCCCGACGGCCGCAGGAACAGGTCCACGTCCGGCATCTCCGGCTGGTACAGGTACTTCGCGATGGTGCGTTCGTCCACCTTGGCCGGGTTGATCTTGCCTCCGGCCGCGAGCTCGGCGATCCGGCGTGCCGCGTCACCGACCTCCGCGCGGCCACCGTAGTTCACGCACATCGTCATGTTCAGCTTCGTGTTGTGCCGGGTCTTCTCCTCGGCGGCCTGCAGCTCCTTGATGACGCTGCGCCACAGCTTCGGCCTGCGGCCCGCCCAGCGGATCCGCACCCCGATGGAGCCGAGGTAGTCGACCTGACGCCGGATGGTGTCGCGGTTGAACCCCATCAGAAACCGCACCTCGTCGGGGCTGCGCTTCCAATTCTCGGTGGAGAACGCGTACACCGACAGCCACTTCACGCCCAGCTCGACCGCGCCGCTGGCGACGTCGATCATGACCGCCTCGCCGCGCTTGTGGCCCTCGATGCGGGGCAGCCCGCGCTGGTTGGCCCAGCGTCCGTTGCCGTCCATCACCAGCGCGACGTGCCGCGGCAGGAACTCGGCGGGAATCTCCGGCGGCCTGGCCCCGGACGGATGCGGGTCCGGGTCCTTGATCGTGTCGGGCAATCCCGTGTCGTGACGGCTACGCCGCACTGTTCAGCCTCCGCTCGCCGCTTCGGTCGCTGCCTCGGTGCCCAGGACTCCTCCAGGCCGTACTCGCCGCTCAACCAGCGGCAGTGAGCGTAACTGACGCTCCAGATGCCATTGCAGGTGCGCTGCGACCAGCCCGCTCGCGTCGCGGCGGGTAGCCTGCGCGGTCACGTCGGCGGAGTCCCAGTCGCCGTGCAGCAGCGCGGCGAGCAGACCGAGCACCTCGGGCGCCGGGCTGACCGCACCCGCCGGACGGCACCGGCCGCAGACCACCCCGCCCGCCTGCACGCTGAACGCCGGGTGCGGACCGGGCAGGCCGCAGCGGGCGCACTCGGCCACCGCAGGCGCCCACCCGGCGAAGGCCATCGCGCGCAGCAGAAACGCGTCGAGCACCAGCGAGGCGTCCCGCCCCCCGTCGGCCAGCGCTCGCAGCGCCCCGACGACCAGCAGGTACAGCCGCAGCGCCGGTTCGCCCTCCTCGGCAGCGAGCCGGTCGGCCGTCTCGGCGATCGCGCTGGCGGCGGTGTAGCGCTGATAGTCGGACACGATGCCGGACGCGAAGGCGTCGACCGTAGTGACCTGGGTGATGACATCGAGCGTGCGGCCGGGATAGAACTGCGCGTCGACGTGGCCGAACGGCTCCAGCCGGGCACCGAACCGCGAGGTCGTGCGGCGCACGCCCTTGGCTACGGCGCGCAGCTTGCCGTGCTTGCGCGTCAGCAGCGTGATGATGCGGTCGGCTTCGCCGAGCTTGTGCACGCGCAGCACCACGCCGGTGTCGCGATACAAATGGGCCACACTCCGATCATCCCACTCTGCTCGCCGAACCGGGTGGTGGCCACGCGGGTCAGATGACCGGTTTGCCCGTGCGCAGTCGCCTGCGGGTGTCGGCCCACACCAGGTTCAGCGGGAACTCCCGCAGCACCCGGGGCAGCGCCCGGTTGGCCAGCCGGATCGCGCGCAGCAGCGCGTCGAACCGGCGCTGCCTGCGCTCGTCCCAGCGCAGCCCCATGGCCTCCCGGAACGGCGGGTGCAGGAACCCGGTGGTGATGAACTCGCCGAACCGGCCGAACAGCCACCCCACCACGCGGCCGTAGAACCGCAGCCGGGCGATGCCGAGCAGGTACTCGCGGGTGGCGTCGTCGATCTCGATCAGCGCGACACCCTTGTGCCAGTACTCCTCGAACGCGGCCCGGTCGGCGGGCCACGCCTCGTCGCGCACCTGGAGCGTGGTGCCGAGGCGCTTGCCGTCCTGGTACATCTTCTCGGCGGTGGCCTCGTCCAGGTCGCCCACGAACGCGCGGTAGGAGTCCTCGACGCCCTGGTAGAGACAGGCGGCCACCCACAGTTGCAGCTCGGGGTCGAAGGCGTTGTAGGCCACCTCGGCGTCCGGCGCCGAGCGGACATGGGCGTGGACGCGGTCGATCTGCCTGCGCAGCGCGCGGCGTTCCTCGTCCGTGCCGCGCGCCGCGGTCATGAGGTAGGCCAGTGTGGTGCGGGTGCGTTTGATCGGGTGTTGCCAGATGTTTCCCGAGGCCACCGGGCTGTACATCACGCCGTGCCCGACCGGTCGGCGCGCCAGCTGCATGATGACGTTCGCACCGCCCGCGAGCAGCGCCGCACCGTGGATCTCGTCGCCAAGCACGTCGCGCACCGCGCTCACCATCCTCCGAACCGGACTGTTGACAGAATGCCAACAGGTGCTGGCCGGTGTCAACTCGAAGAGGCTAGAACCCCAGGCGGCGGAGCTGCTTGGGGTCGCGCTGCCAGTCCTTGGCGATCTTGACGTGCAGGTCGAGGTAGATCTTGCTGCCGAGCAGGTTTTCGATCTGCTTGCGCGCCTGGGTGCCGACGTCCTTGAGCCGCTGCCCCTGATGACCGAGGATGATGCCCTTCTGGCTGGGCCGTTCGACGTAGAGGAACGCGTGCACGTCCACCAGGTCGTCGCGGCCCTCGCGCGGCACCATCTCCTCGACGGTGACCGCCAGCGAGTGCGGCAGTTCGTCGCGCACGCCCTCCAGCGCCGCCTCCCGGATCAGCTCCGCGACCAGGGTCTGCTCCGGCTCGTCGGTCAGCTCGCCGTCCGGGTACAGCTCCGGTCCTTCCGGCAGCCGCTTGACCAGCAGGTCGGCGAGGGTGTCGAGCTGGAAGCCGTCCACCGCCGAGACCGGGACGATGTCGGCGAAGTCGAGCAGGTCCTGCATCGCGGCGAGCTGTGCGACGACCTGGTCCCGGTCGGCCAGGTCGGTCTTGGTGACCACGCCGATCACCGGGGTGCGGCGGGCGACCTTGCGCAGCTGGTCGGCGATGTAGCGATCCCCCGGCCCGATCTTCTCGTCGGCGGGCACACACAGCCCGACGACGTCGACTTCCGACCAGGTGGCGTACACCAGGTCGTTGAGCCGCTGGCCGAGCAGCGTGCGCGGCCGGTGCAGCCCGGGCGTGTCCACGATGATGAGCTGCGCGTCCGGGCGGTGCACCACGCCACGGATGGCGTGCCGGGTGGTCTGCGGTTTGCTCGACGTGATCGCGACCTTGCTGCCGACCAGCGCGTTGGTCAGCGTCGACTTGCCCGCGTTGGGCCTGCCGACGAAGCACGCGAACCCGGACCGGTGCGGCTCGCTCACTCCAGGACCTCGGTGATCGTGCCGCGCCCGTCGGCGACGTAGATCGGGGCCTTGGCCGCCAGGTCACGCACCGCGGCCACCGACTCCGGCGCCACCTCGCCGCCGGTGACGACGGCGGCCGCCTCGATGCCCTCGGCCCCGCTGGCCGCGGCGGCGGCGATCGCGGCCTGCAACGCCGTCAGCGACAACGAAGGCAGCGACACCGTGGCCGCGGCGTACGTCCTGCCGTCGGTGTCGCGCACCGCTGCGCCCTCGGCGGCCTGGGTGCGGGCGCGGGCTGACCGCGCCAGGGTCACGATCTTGGCATCTTCGTCGTCGAGCTGGATTTGCTCGGGCATCCGCAAACGCTCCTACTCGTTCTCACTCGCCACGCTCGGGCTGGGTCCCGTTCCCGTTGGTCGCGAGGCTCACCTCGGGGGTCTCCGGGCGCACCACGACGGTGCTGATCCGCATCCTGCCCCTGCGGTCCTTGCCGCCTTCCGCGTGCAGCCGCAGCCCCGCGACCTCGGCTTCGGCTCCCGGCAACGGAACCCTACCGAGGCGCTGCGCGAGCAGTCCCACCACGGTCTCCACGTCGTGGTCGGCGAAGTCGACGCCGTACAGCTCGCCGAGGTCGTCCACCCCGAGCCGGGCCGAGACCCGCACCGCGCTGTCGTCCAGGTACTCCACCGGCGGCCGCTCCTCGAGGTCGGACTCGTCGGTGATCTCGCCGACGATCTCCTCGATGATGTCCTCGATGGTGAGCAGCCCGGCCGTGCCGCCGTACTCGTCCACCGCGATGGCGACGTGGTTGCGGGAGACCTGCATCGCCCGTAGCAGCGCGTCGAGCCGTTTCGAGTCGGGCACGAAGCTGGCCGGGTTCATCACCTCGGCGACCGGGCGGGTGTCGCCGCCGGGTGTCATGCTCGCGCTGACCAGGTCCTTGATGTTGGCCACGCCGACGATGTCGTCGACGTTCTCGCCGATCACCGGGATGCGGCTGAACCCGGTGCGCAGCGCCAGCGCCAGCGCCTGCCGCACCGTCTTGGTGCGCTCGATCCAGACGATCTCGGTGCGCGGCACCATCACCTCGCGCGCGACGGTGTCGCCCAGCTCGAACACCGAGTGGATCATCTCGCGCTCGGCGTCCTCGACGACGCCGGTCTCCTGCGCGAGGTCGACCAGCTCGCGGACCTCGACCTCCGTGGTGAACGGCCCCTGCCGGAACCCCTTGCCCGGCGTGATGGCGTTGCCGAGCACGATCAGCAGCCTGCTCAGCGGGCCGAGCAGGAACCCGAACACCCGCACCGGACCGGCGACGGCGAGCCCGACCCAGTACGGGTGCTGCCGGCCGATGGTGCGCGGGCCGACGCCGACCAGCACGTAGCTGACCACCAGCATCACGCCCGCCGCCGCGACCAGCGCCAGCCATTCCGGGCCGATCCAGCGCAGCATCACCACGGTCAGCATCACCGTCGCGGTCAGCTCGCAGCCCAGTCGCAGCAGCAGCAACAGGTTGATGTGGCGGCTGCGTTCGTCGACGACGGCGGCGAGCTGGTTCGATCCGACGACGCCCGCCCGGACCAGCCCGGCGATGCGGGCCCGGGAGACGGTGCTGATCGCGGAGTCGGCGGCGGCGAACAGCCCGCCGAGGAGCACGAGGGTCACCGCCAGTACCACGAGTACCGCGGAAGAGGTCATGACGCCGCCGGGTCAGTTCTCGGACGGCCCATTCGGCCCGTCGAGGCCGACGATGCCGAGCAGCCGCTCGTCCGCGCTGCGTTGGGCGTTCCTGCGCCGGGCGTCCACGACGGCCTCGTCGTAGTCGGTGAGGATGCGCTGCTGCAGCGCGAACATCTCGCGCTCCTCCTCCTGCTCGGCGTGGTCGTAGCCGAGCAGGTGCAGCACCCCGTGCACGGTGAGCAGATGCAACTCGTCCAGCAGCGCGTGCCCGGCCTGTTTCGCCTGGTCCTTGGCGAAGCCGGGGCAGAGCACGATGTCACCCAGCAGCGCGGGGGACGACTCCGGCGCGTCGGGCCTGCGCACGTTGTACTCGTCCATCGGGAAGGCCATCACGTCGGTGGCGCCGGGCAGGTCCATCCAGCGTTCGTGCAGCTCCGCCATCACATCGACGGCGACGAGCACGATGGACAGCTCCGCGAGCGGGCTGACCTCCATGCGGTCCAGCGCGAACCGGGCGACGTCGACGATGGTCTCGTCCTCGACCTCGACCCCCGACTCGTTCGCGATCTCGATGCTCACCCGTCACCCTTCGCGCCGTTGCCGGCGTCCTGCTCGGCCTGCCACTTCTCGTAGGCGTCGACGATGTCACCGACCAGCCGGTGGCGCACCACGTCGGGCGAGCCCAGCGTGGAGAAGTGCACATCCTCGACCCCTTCGAGGATCTCACGCACCACCCGCAGGCCACTGCGCTGACCCCCGGGCAGGTCGACCTGCGTGATGTCGCCGGTCACGACGATCTTGGAGCCGAACCCGAGCCGGGTGAGGAACATCTTCATCTGCTCCGGCGTGGTGTTCTGCGCCTCGTCCAGGATGATGAAGGCGTCATTAAGGGTCCGGCCACGCATATACGCCAATGGGGCGATTTCGATCGTTCCGGACTGGATCAGGCTCGGGATCGAATCTGGGTCGACCATGTCGTGCAGCGCGTCGTAGAGCGGGCGCAGGTACGGGTCGATCTTCTCGTACAGCGTGCCGGGCAGGAAGCCGAGCCGCTCCCCCGCCTCGACCGCGGGCCGGGTGAGGATGATGCGGTTGACGTCCTTGGCCTGGAGCGCCTGCACCGCCTTGGCCATCGCGAGGTAGGTCTTGCCGGTGCCCGCTGGACCGATGCTGAACACGACGGTGTGCTGGTCGATGGCGTCGACGTAGCGCTTCTGGTTCAGCGTCTTCGGCCGGATCGTCCTGCCGCGCCGCGACAGGATGTTCATGCTCAGCACGTCGGCCGGGGACTCCGAGCCGCCACCGGCCAGCATGCCGACGGTGCGGCGGACGACGTCGGTACCGATGTGCTGGCCCTTGCCGGCGAGCGCGAGCAGCTCGGTGAACACCCGTTCCGCGAACGCGACGTCGGCCTGCTGGCCGGTCAGCGTCACCTCGTTGCCTCTGACGTGGATATCAGCCTCGAGCTGCTGCTCCAGGGCGAGAAGGTTCTCGTCGGCGGAACCAAGCAGTGTCAGCGCGGCCGCTGCCGGGATCGTGAACTGGGACTGCGCCGATGCTGTTGTGCTCGTAGGGTCGTCGGGGAGCTTGCTGCTCGCCTGGGGGCTTCCTGCCACGTGTCGAGGGCCTGCTTTCTCCGAGGTGTGGTCGCGGGTGGACAGTGCTTTCCGAGTGCCCTCGATGCTAGCCGCTCACACCGACATCCCGCAGCCGACTTCGCCCGCCGTCAGCCCCTGGCCTCCGGCCCGAGCGGACCGCCGCCCAGCACGTGGGCGTGCACGTGGAACACGGTCTGCCCCGCGTCGTCGCCGGTGTTGAACACCACCCGATAGCCGTTGTCGGCGATCCCCTCCATCTCGGCGACCTTCGCGGCGGTGTTGAGGACGTCGGCGAGCAGGCCGGCGTCGGCCGCAGCGAGCTCGGCGACGTTGCGGTAGCGGGTCTTGGGCACCACCAGCACGTGCGTGGCCGCGCGCGGGTTGATGTCGCGGAACGCCAGCGTGGTGTCCGTTTCGTGCACGATGTCGGCCGGGATCTCGCGGGCGATGATCTGCTCGAACAAGGTCTCGCTCATGGCCGTTCAGCGTATTGCATCCCCGTGCGCGGACCGCCTTCGCGTTGCTGCGCAGGCAACTTCCCATAGTCTACAAAATCGTGCAGACCGACAGTCGAGTGTCCAAGATTTGAACAGTCCGGCCCCCGTTACCGCCCTAGAGTGACTGCGGTCATACGCCATCTGCCGAGAGGACGACGATGACTTCTCACCGCGCTTCGCCGGAGCCGGAACCCGCCGAGAAGGAGGGGACCGGACGGCGGCAGTTCCTGGGCTACCTCATTGCCGCGCCGACACTGGCCGTCGCAACGCGACTCGTCGGTGACGTCGTGAACCCACCCACGGCGACAGCGGCCGGGCTTCCCCCGACCCCCTCGCTGGCCGACCACTACGACCTGTCGGACGCGTTGACCGACTCCGCCCGGCCGACCGCGAACCTGATCACGGTCTCGGTGGGCAAGGACGGCACGGTCCACCACGCCTCGCCGGTCTCCGAGAACGGCCAGGGCATCACCACCTCGCTGTCCATGGTCATCGCCGAGGAGATGTCGGTACCGCTGCGAAAGGTCAAGGTCACCCTGGCCAAGGCTCGCCCCGAGCTGCTGTTCAACCAGCTCACCGGTGGGTCGAACAACCTGCACGCCAAGTCCGAGCCGCTCCGCATCGCCGCGGCGATCGCCCGAGAGCAGATGATGGCGACCGCCGCGCGGCAATGGGGCGTCTCCCGCGACCAGCTGACCGTGCGGGACGGCGTGATCCGGGCCGCGGACGGCCGCACCGCCAGCTACGGCTCGCTGGCCGAGGCCGCGGCGGCCAGCAGCACGACCCCGGTCGAGATGCCGCCACTGAAGCCGCGCTCCGAGTACACGATCATCGGCACCAAGCAGGACCGGGTCGACGCGCTGGACATGGTCACCGGGCGCAAGGTCTACGCCGGTGACCTCAAGATCCCGGGCGCGCTGCCGACCATGGTGCACCGGGGCCCGGACATCAGGGCGACCGTCAAGTCGGTGGCGAACCGCGACGAGGTCGCCATGATGCCCGGCGTGACCGACGTCGGCGTCATCACCAACGGCGTCGCGGTGCGGGCCAGGACGTTCGGGCAGTGCATCGACGCGGTGCGCGCGCTCAAGGTGAACTGGAACCCCGGCCCGGTGGCCAACGAGTCCGACGAGACGGTGCTGAAGAAGCTGAAGGACGCCACGGTGCCGATGCCGCCCGCCCCGCCGGGGGCAAAGGTGCTCGAGTTCGACTTCGTCAACTACTTCAGCAGCAACACGCCGCTGGAGACGGGTTTCGCCGTCGCGGACGTGCGCCCCGACAGCGCCGAGATCTGGTACGCGTCGAAGATCCCGATCATCGCCATGCAGGAGATCGCGCAGCGGCTCGGACTGCCGCAGAACGCCGTCACGCTGCACGTCATGCACGGCGGCGGGTCGTTCGGCAGGCGGCTGTTCCACGACCCCGCCATGGACGCCGCGGAGGCATCGCAGCTGTTCGGCAAGCCGGTGCGGCTGATGTGGCACCGCAGTGACGACTTCCGCCACGGCCGCCAGCACCCGATGGCGCTGTCGCGGGTGCGCGCCACCTACAGCGGCGACCAGGTGCTCAGCTACGCCCAGCACCACACCAGCGTGGAGACCGACTTCGGCCACGGCCTCGGCGAGATCATCACCGGCACGGCCGCGAAGCAGGACCTGGGCAACCTGTCGGTCGCGCAGGGCATCTACCAGATGACGACGAAGACGTTCTACAACTTCGGCGTCACCGAGTCGGTGCTCAACGAGATCCCGCTGGAGTTCTGGACCACCAGCATGCGCAACGTGTACTCGCCGAACGTGCGGTGCGCGCAGGAGCTGATGGTCGACCAGCTCGCCAAGGAGATGGGCAAGGACCCGCTCGAGTTCCGGCTGGCCTACGCCAAGGAGGAGTACCACCCGGTCCTGAAGAAGGCGGCCGAGCTCGGCGGCTGGGGCAGGAAGCTGCCCCGGGGCGTGGCGCAGGGCATCGCGATCGCGGACGAGTACAAGCACCGCATCGCCACCCTCGTCGAGATCGACACCCGGCCCGAGACCGTGAACCGCAAGGTCACCCCCGCCCCCGAGGAGGGCTACGTCACCGGTCCTCGGGTCACGAAGGCGATGGTGGTCGTGCAGTCGGCGCACGTCTACGACCCGAACGGGTTCGAGGCGATGATGCTCGGCGGCACCAACGACGGCATCGCCATCGCGCTGACCTTCTCGAACCACATCAAGGACGGGTTGCCGCTGGAGGGCAGCTGGGACAACGGCTACTACACCCGGCAGTGGAACACGCCGCGCGACATCCACGTCCATTTCCTGCCCAACACCCACGAGGCGCGCCGGACCCCGGGCGGTGCCGGTGAGCTGGCCGTCGCCCCGGCGATGGCGGCGGTGGCCTGCGCCTACGGCCGGGCGGTCGGGAAGATGCCCACTAAGTTCCCGATCAACCACAACGACGAGCTGCCGTTCCATCCGTTCCCGACGCAGCCGCCCATCCCCCAGTCGCACACCGACGGCCTCGAGCGGGCCTACTAAGGAGTCGTCGTGCCTGAACACACCTTCAAGTTGAACGGCAAGCAGGTCACGGTGGACGTGCCCGGCAACGTCCGGCTGCTGTGGGTCCTGCGGGACATCCTCGGCGTGAACGGCCCGAAGTACGGCTGCGGGCTCGGCGTCTGCCAGGCCTGCACCTCCCATATCAACGGCAAGGCGGTCAACATCTGCTCGGTCCCGGTCGAGCAGCTGGGCCCCGACGACGAGGTCGTCACGATCGAGGGCCTGCCCGGCACCGTCGGCAAGGACCTGCACCCGATGCAGGAGGCCTGGCTCAAACACGACGTCGCCCAGTGCGGCTACTGCCAGCCCGGCCAGATCATGGCCGCCGTGTCCCACGTCCGCAAGGCGCGCGACGAGGGCCACGAGATCAACGACGATGACATGGACAACATCCGCAACATCTGCCGATGCGGGACCTATCAGCGGATCCGCGCGGCCATCAAGGACGGCGCGGAGAAGATGTAAGTCGCGCGGATCAGAGCGTGATCCGCAACGAGCGCAGGCGGTTGTAGAGCGTCGAGCGGCTGATCCCCAGCCGCTCGGCGGCCTGCCGCTTGTTGCCGCCGGTCTCCCGCAGCGCGGTCAGGATGGCGTCGAGCTCAGCCTGCTCCCACGGCGTCAGCGACCGCACCTGCACCCCGTGCCGGTAGCCCTCGGGCAGGTCGGCGGGGGTGATGTCGCCCGCGGAACGGGTTTCGACGGCGTGGCGGACCACCGCCGAGAGCTGACGAAGGTTGCCCGGCCACTGGTGTGCCGCGAGCACGGTCAGCGCGCTCGTGGTGAAGCGCACGTTCGCCTCCGGCCGCAGCTCGCGGGCCATCCGCTCGACCAGGGCGGGCAGCTCGTCACGCCTGCGCCGCAGCGGTGGCAGCGCGACGTGGGCGACGCAGCTCGCGGCGACGGCGGCGACGTGCTCGGCGAGCTGGTCGCGCGGCGTGCTGGTCAGCACGAGCCGGGCGGCGGAGCCGGCGAGCAGGCCGGTCAGCCGCACGCACAGCGCGGCGGGCAGTAGCTGGATCTCCTCCACCGCCAGCACGCCCTGGTGGTCGGCGGCCAGCGAGGCGAACCGGTCGCCCCATCGCCCCTCGCCGACCGACGGGACGTCGGCCGCGTCGAGGGTGGCGACGGGCTCGTCGCCCGCCAGGGCGCGGACGGCGTGGCTGCGCCCGGAGCCGGGCTCACCCGAGATCAGCGTCGGAGAGCGGGTCTCGCGCAGCCGCGTCAGCTGGTCCTCGACGCCGGAGGCAGCCGGGGCGGTCCTGCGCTGCGGGATGGCAGCCGTGTCATCGGGCTCTGCGACCAGCCGGAACATCGTCCCCGAGGTGGCACCGATCCGCGAGGCCTCGGCGGAGACCGCCTGGCCCGAGGCGAGGTGCACCGTACGCACCAGGGTGTCGCCGGCGGGCACATCGGGTGCCAGCGCACGCAGGATGGCGTGGTCGGCGGCGTCGAGCAGGTCGAGCGCGGCCGGGTTACTGAGCACGATGTCGTCGTCGAACGCCACGACGGCGTGCGAGCGTTGCCTGGCGGCGTGCTGGAACGCCGCGAGCAGGAGCTGCTGGGGACGGGGCGACCCCTCCAGGAGACGATCCTCGATGTCGCGCACCGCGCGCTGGACGAACGGCACGAACAGCGGGTTGGCGTGCGGCATGGCGCCGGTGATGTCCAGCACCCCTTCGAGCCTGCGCGTGACGGGGTGGTGGATCGGCTGGCCGTAGCAGCTGAACTTCTTCAGCGGCTCGAGGAAGTGCTCGTCGCCGTTGACGAGCAGGCCGCGGTGGGTTTCGTACGGGGTGGCGACCGAGTTGGTGCCCGAGATCTCCTCGGAATAGAGCCCGCCGGGCACCGCCCCGATCTGCTCCAGCGCGCTGCGCAGGCCCGCGTCGGCGAAGCGCATGCTCACGATGTGGCAGTGGCGGTCGGCCAGCACGAGACACAGCGAGGTGTACTCGAGCTGAGTCACCAGCTCGTCGAGTACCGGGTTGGCGGCGACCAGCAGCCTGCTGGTGGGGTCGAAGTCGGTGACCGGAACCCGGTCGAGCTGGGTGTCCGGCCGAAGCCCGGCGCTGACCACCCGGTGCCAGGACTCCGCGATCTCCGGGCGGAGCGGCCCGTCGTCGGTGCAGGCCGTCAGTACAGACATCAGCGTTCGCTCCTCGCCGTTACTCCGTTCGGCACAATGGTCGCCAGGGTCCTCCCATCGGACTACCTCCATTCGGAGGAGTCCATTGAGACTACGTGGCCCCTGGGTGCGCGGCATGCCGACACGAATGCGGGACACGGCGGCACGAACGTGGGACACGGCGCAGCGGGCGCATAAAGAAGCCGCGGGGCGGTGGAACCTGGGGGTCGCTCCACCGCCGCCGCGGCGTCCGCCGGACCGAGGGGGGAGGTGTCCGACGGAGATCTGAAGAGGAAGCCAATTCTGGCCCCCGACAACCTGATCCTAACCACACCCGCACGGCATTCGCCATAGCCTTGCGTCAATTCCAGCGGCCCATCTCAACCCCGGCACCGTGCGCGTTCGCGCGATTACTCAAACGCGCACAGACGGCGATGAGCTGGACCTAAGCCCATTGACTTAAGCCCAGCGAGTCGATAAGGCGCCGATCGCTCCGAGCGCGACGGCGGCCGCCGTCGACGTCCGCAACACCGACGGCCCGAGCCGCGCCGCGACCCCGCCCGCGGCGGCGACCGCCTCGCGTTCCTCGTCGGTGATCCCGCCCTCGGGACCGACGATCACGACCAGTTCACCGGCCGGCGGCAGCGACACGTCCCCGATCCCCCGCGATGCCTCGCCGTCGAGCACGAGCGCGGCGTCGGCGGCGCACACCAGCTCCACCAGACCCGCCGTGCCGACCGGCTCGCGCACTTCGGCCAGCCACGGCCTGCGGGCCTGCTTCGTCGCCGCCCGCGCGCTCGACCGCCACCGCGCCAGCGCCTTCGCGCCGCGCGGGCCCTCGTCCCAGCGGGCCACGCAGCGGGCGGCACGCCACGGCACGATCGCGTCCGCGCCCGCCTCGGTGGCCAGCTCGACGGCCAGCTCGCCCCGATCGCCCTTGACCAGCGCCTGCGCGATCACCACGCGCGGCTCCGGCCGCGGCGCCGAGTCCCGCCGCACCACCGTGAGATCCAGCGCGGCGTCGCGGCCCGAGCGGACCGCGGCCACCTCGCACAGCGCGATCGAGCCCGCGCCGTCGCCCAGCATCACCCGCTCGCCGACGCGGCTGCGGCGCACCGTCGCGGCGTGGCGGGCCTCGTCGCCGTCGAGCGTGAGCTCATCGGACGAGGGCAGCTCGTCGACGAGGAACAGCGGCAGCCGGGGCGAGAACGCCCCGGGCGCGTCGGCGGTCACGGCACCGCGCTCAGCGGCTCGCCTTGGCCCGGAACCGCGAGAACAGCCCGCCGGACTGCTTGCTGCCGGTCACCACGGCCGAGGAGTCGTCGCCGCGCAGCTCGGCCAGCTCGGTGAGCAGCTTGCGCTGCTGCTCGTCCAGTTTGGTCGGAACCAGGACGTCGACGTGGACGTGCAGGTCACCCCGCCCGTCGACCCGGCCGGACGAGCGCAGCTTCGGCATCCCCTTGCCGGTCAGCACCAGCTCGGTCTCCGGCTGGGTGCCCGGTTCGAGCGTCAGCTCGTGCTCGCCGTCGATCAGCGTCTCCAGCGGCACGGTCGCGCCGAGCGCCGCGGTGGTCATGGGCACCTGCACATGGCAGTGGATGTCGTTGCCCTGCCGCACGAACACCTCGTGCGGCTCCTCGTCGATCTCGACGTAGAGGTCACCGGCGGGACCACCACCGGGGCCGACCTCGCCCTGGCCGGACAGCCGGATCCGCATGCCGTCGCCGACCCCGGCCGGGACCTTGGTGGTCACGGTGCGCCGCGAGCGCACCCGGCCGTCGCCGCCGCACTTGCGGCACGGGTCGGTGATGACCTCGCCGAAGCCGTGGCAGACCGGGCACGGCCGCGCGGTCACGACCTGGCCGAGGAAGGACCGCTGCACCGACTGGATCTCGCCGCGCCCGTCGCAGGTGTCGCAGGTGACCGTGGTCGCGCCCTCGGCGGTGCCGTCGCCCCGGCACAGATCGCACAGGATGGCGGTGTCGACGGCGATCTCCTTGGACACGCCGGTGGCGCATTCCGCCAGCGTCAGCCCGACCCGGATCAGCGCGTCGGAGCCCGGCTGCACCCGGCTGCGCGGGCCCCGTCCCCCGGCCGCCCCGGCGCCGCCGCCGAAGAAGGCGTCCATGATGTCGCCGAGCCCGCCGAACCCGGCGAACGGGTCACGACCGCCGCGCGCGCTGGCGCCGTTCTCCATCGGGTCGCCGCCGAGGTCCACGATCTTGCGCTTCTGCGGGTCGGAGAGCACCTCGTAGGCCGCGGTGACCTCGGCGAACTGCTGCTGGGCGTCCTCGGACGGGTTGACGTCCGGGTGCAGCTCACGGGCCAGCTTGCGGTAAGCGCGCTTGAGCTCCTGATCGGTCGCGTTCTTCGCGACCCCCAGAATGCCGTAGTAGTCCCTCGCCACTCCTCGTCGTCCTCCTCAAGATCACGGGCGCAGTGCAGCATGCCCGGAAACCTCGCACCCCTGCGGCGCTACCTTCCGGACAGGATCTGGCCGACGTAGTTGGCCACAGCACGCACGGCGGCGATCGTGGTCGGGTAGTCCATGCGCGTCGGACCAACGATGCCCATACCGCCGAAGAGCATGTCGTCCGAGCCGTACCCGATCGACACCACGGAGGTACTGCGCATCTGTTCGTTCTCATTCTCCTCACCGATGCGCACCGTCAGCGCACCGGGTCCGCGAGCCGCGGCGAGCAGCTTGAGGACGACGACCTGTTCCTCCAGCGCCTCCAGCACCTGCCGCAATGACCCGGGGAAATCGGAGACGTGGCGGGTCAGGTTGGCCGTGCCGCCGAGCACGAGACGCTCCTCGGGGTGCTCGACGAGCGACTCGACCAGCACGGTGCAGACCCTGAGCATGGCGTCGCTCAGCTCGGGCGGGGCTTGTTCCGGCAGTTCGGCCACCGCGGTCGCGGCGTCGGTGAGCCGCTCGCCTGCCAGCGCGTTGTTGAGCACGGTGCGCATCCGCGCGACGTTGTCCTCGGTGATGACGTCGCCGAGGTCGACGGTGCGCTGGTCGACCCGGCCGCTGCCGGTGATCAGCACGATCATCAGCCTCGCCGGTGTGAGCGAGACCATCTCGATGTGGCGCACCGTGGAGTTCGACAACGTCGGGTACTGCACGATGGCGACCTGCCGGGTGAGCTGGGCGAGCAGCCGCACCGACCGGCGCATGACGTCCTCGAGGTCGATCGCGCCTTCGAGGAAGTTCTTGATCGCCCGCCGCTCGGCCGGGCTGAGCGGCTTGATCTCGGAGAGCCGGTCGACGAAGACCCGGTAGCCCTTGTCGGTCGGGATGCGTCCCGCGCTGGTGTGCGGCTGGGCGATGTAGCCCTCCTCCTCGAGCGCGGCCATGTCGTTGCGCACGGTCGCGCTCGACACACCCAGGTTGTGCTTGTCTACGAGGGCCTTGGACCCGATCGGCTCCTGGTTCGACACGTAGTCGGCGACGATAGCGCGCAGCACCTCGAACTTGCGGTCTTCCGCGTTGGCCATCTCACCTCCGCTCGCCGGTAGCCATGGTCCAGTTTACGGCCCCGTTGCCAGGTCGTGTCCCACCAGTCTTCGCCACGTGGGGTGTGCGTCGCCGCGGAACAGGGCAAGATCGTTGCCGTGCGCGACGCCGTCATCCCGATCAACACTCTGCTCGCCGTGGTGCTGGTGAGCCTGGTGGCGATCGCGGCCATCGTCTCCGCGGCCGGCCGGCTCGGCACGGCGCGCTCGACCGTGCTGGCGTCGGTGCGCGCGGTGATCCAGCTCGCCGCCGTGTCCACGGTGATCGTGTTCGTGCTGCGGTCCGGCTGGCTGACGGCGTTGTTCCTGGTCGTGATGCTCGTCGCCGCCGGGGTGACCTCGGCGCGGCGCATCACCCGGGACCGCAGCGGCGCGTGGGCGGCGGTGGCGATCACGGTCGGGCTCGCGCCGGTGCTCGGGCTGATCCTCGGCTCGGGGCTGGTGCCGATGAGCGGCGTGTCGATCATCCCGATCGCGGGCATCCTGATCGGCAACGCGATGGTGGCGACCTCGCTGGCCGGTCGGCGTGCGCTGGACGAGCTGCACACCCGCTACGGCGAGTACGAGGCCGCGCTCGCGCTCGGGTTCCTGCCCCGCGCCGCCGCGCTCGAGGTGTTCCGTTCCGCCGCCGCGTCCCAGTCGCTGCTGCCCGCGCTGGACCAGACCCGCACGGTCGGGCTGGTGACGCTGCCCGGAGCGTTCGTCGGGGTGCTGCTCGGCGGGGCGAGCCCGCTCCAGGCCGGGGCGGCGCAGTTGCTGGTGCTGGTGGGGGTGCTCGCGGCCCAGGCGACCGCCGTGCTGCTGACGATCGAGCTGGTCGCGACCGGCCGGATCGTGCAGGAGGAGCGTTAGGCCGTGTCTCGTGGATCTCGGTCGATGGGATCGGTGATCCAGATTGTTCGGG
>WHUB01000066.1:24029-24292 GCA_009377395.1 Actinophytocola sp.
TAGCGACGACGACAACGCAGCCCCGGACGATCTGGGCGCCGATACCGCGACCACGGATCCGCGAGACACGGCCTAGCCCACCAACCGCCGGACGACGCCGTCGGCGAGCAACCGGCCCCGATCGGTCAGCACCGCGCAGCCCGCGGCCAGCGCGCCGGGGTCGAGCAGGCCGTCAGCGGCTGCCCGCCGAGCCTCGTGCTTGCCGGTGTCGTCGAGGGCGTCCAGCGCGAGGCCGTCGGCGAGCCGCAGCTCCAGCATCACTC
>WHUB01000067.1 GCA_009377395.1 Actinophytocola sp.
AACGCAGCACGGACGCGCTCTAGCGCCCGTGATCGCAGCGGAGCTGGTGTCTGCCGCCGAGCGGCTGCTCGGCGGCAGACACGGCAAGAACGCGAGGATGGGAGCAGCGGCGCTGCGTGCGGCGCTGGTCAACCTCTACGAGTTCTGGCTCGGAAAGGGCGCGGCGGCGGCCGGCGTCGGCACCGAACACCCCGGTGTCGCGCTGGTCGCCGTCGGCGGCCTCGGCCGCCAGGAGCTCGTGCCCTACTCCGATCTGGACCTCGCGCTCGTCCACACCGGAGTGCCCGGGATCTCCGAGGTCGCCGACGCGCTGTGGTACCCGCTGTGGGACGCCCGCGTCGGGCTCGACCATTCGGTGCGCACCACGGCGGAAGCCCTCGCGGTCGCCCGCAAAGACCTCCGCACCCAGCTCGGACTGCTCGACGCCCGCCACATCGCGGGTGACGCCGAGCTCGCCGCGTCGGTGGCGACGGCGGCGCGCGAGCAGTGGCAGCGCACCGCGCGCAAACGCATCGGCGAGCTGACCGACTCGGCGCGGGAACGCTGGCACCGGACCGGCGAGATCGGACAGTCGGCCGAACCCGACCTCAAGTACGGCGGCGGCGGACTGCGAGACCTCGGTCTGCTCGACGCGCTCTCGGCCGCCCAGCTCATCGACCGGCCGGGCGACGAACTGCGGCGGGCCAGGACATTGCTGCTCGACGTGCGCACTGAGCTGCGGCTCGAACTGCGCCGGGACCTCGACGTGCTCGGCGCCCCGCAGGCCGACAAGATCGCGGCGACGCTCAGTTTCGACGACCGGTTCACGCTCGCGCGAGAGCTGGCCGGTGCGGGCAGGGCGGTGCGCTACGCCCTCGACGTCGCGCTGCGCTCGAACACCGACACCCCCAAGCGCGCCTTCGGGCTGCGGGCGACCCGCAAGCCGCTCGACGAGGGAGTCGTGCTGCACGGCGCCGAGGTCGCGCTGGCCAAGGGTGCGCTGCCCGCCAAGGACCCGGCGTTGCTGCTGCGGGTGGCGTCGTCGTCGGCCCGCACCCGCAAGCCGATCACCTACGCCGCGCTGCGCACGCTCGCCGACTCGGCACCGGAACTCCGCAGCCCGTGGCCCGCCGAGGCGCGTCATGAGCTGACCGCGCTGCTCGGCGCGGGCGACGGGCTCGTCGACGCGGTCGAGGCGCTGGACAACACCGGGCTGTGGGCGCGGCTGTTCCCGGAATGGGGCGCGGTCCGCGACCTGCCGCCCCGGGAGCCGGTGCACCGCTGGACCGTCGACCGGCACCTGGTGCAGACCTGCGTCGAGGCGGCCGCGCTCACCACCACCGTCTCCCGGCCCGACCTGCTGGTGCTCGGCGCGCTGCTGCACGACATCGGCAAGGGGCGTGGCACCGACCACTCCGAGCTCGGCGCCGCGATCACCTCGCAGGTCGCGCAGCGCCTCGGCCTGCCGGACGCCGACGTCGACCTGCTCACCGCGATGGTGCGGCACCACCTGCTGCTGCCGCACACCGCGATGCGGAGAGACATCAGCGAGCCGGAGACGGTGCAGCGCGTCGTGGACACCCTCGGCGAGAACCCGGTGCTGCTGGAGCTGCTGCACGCGCTCGCCAAGGCCGACGCGCTGGCAACGGGAACGGGCCTGTGGAGCGAGTGGCGGGCCGGTCTGCTGCGGGAGCTGGTCGCCCGGTGCCGGGAGGTCATGCGCGGCGACGGCATGGCGGTCGAAGAACCGCTCGACGAGCGGCAGCGGGTGTTGGCCGAGACCGCGAAGGCGTCGGGGCGCACCGAGGTGCTGGTGACGTCGGAGGGCCACGTCGCCACCATCGCCGTCGCGACGCCGCCCGGCGGCGACCTGCTCGCCCCGGTCGCGGGCGCACTGGCGTTGCAGACCCTCGAGGTGCACCAGGCGTCGCTGCACGTGCACGCCGGGGTGCACGTCGGGCTGTTCAGCGCATCGCCCCGGTTCGGTACCCCGCCGGACCCCGCGCTGCTGCGGGAGAAGCTCGCCCGCGCGGTCGCCGCGCCGGACGCGCTCGGCGAGAAGCTGGCGTCGAAGGAGCGCGACTACGGCGACCTGCCGCACCCGCAGGCCGAGCCGAGGGTGCTGTGGTTCGACGACGAGACCGAGGGCGCTGACACGGTGCTGCTCGAACTGCGGGCCGCCGACCGGATCGGGCTGCTCTACCGGGTCGCCGACGCGCTGCGCTCGTGCGACGCCGACGTGCGCTGGGCGCGGGTCGCCACCCTCGGCGCGTCCTGCGTCGACTCGTTCGCGCTGCGCCCCAAGGGTGGCCGGGCGGACCTGGAGTGGCGGCGCGGCGTCGAGCGGGCCGTGCTCGCCGCGGCGATCGGGTAACCGACACCAACGGGTATTCGATACCGTGGCAGGTGGTACCGACGACCTCTGGAGTGCGCACCTGTGTTCGAGACCCTCTCCGACCGCCTCACCTCGGCCCTGCAGAACCTGCGCGGCAAGGGCAGGCTGTCCGACGCCGACGTGGACGCGACGGCCCGCGAGATCAGGATCGCGCTGCTCGAGGCGGACGTCGCGCTGCCCGTGGTGCGCACCTTCATCAACCAGATCAAGGAGCGCGCCAAGGGCGCCGAGGTCTCGCAGGCGCTGAACCCGGCGCAGCAGGTCATCAAGATCGTCAACGAGGAGCTGGTCGGCATCCTCGGCGGCGAGACCCGCAGGCTGAACCTCGCCAAGAACCCGCCGACGGTCATCCTGCTCGCCGGTCTGCAGGGATCGGGTAAGACGACACTGGCGGGCAAGCTCGCGATGCACCTGAAGAAGCAGGGCCACGCGCCGATGCTGGCGGCCTGCGACCTGCAGCGGCCCAACGCCGTCACCCAGCTCCAGGTGGTCGGGGAGCGAGCCGGGGTGCGGGTGTTCGCGCCGGAGCCGGGCAACGGCGTCGGGGACCCGGTCGCCGTCGCGCGCGACAGCATCACCGAGGCGCGCTCGGCGCAGCACGACATCGTCATCGTCGACACCGCGGGGCGCCTCGGTGTCGACGAGGAGATGATGCGGCAGGCCGCCGACATCCGCGACGAGGTCTCGCCGGACGAGACGCTGTTCGTCGTCGACGCCATGATCGGCCAGGATGCCGTCAGCACCGCGGAGGCGTTCCGCGACGGCGTCGGCTTCTCCGGCGTCGTGCTGACCAAGCTCGACGGCGACGCCCGGGGCGGCGCCGCGCTCAGCGTGCGGGAGGTCACCGGCGCGCCGATCATGTTCGCGTCCAACGGCGAGAAGCTGGAGGACTTCGACGCCTTCCATCCCGACCGGATGGCGAGCCGGATCCTCGGCATGGGCGACATGCTCACCCTGATCGAGCAGGCGGAGCAGGCGTTCGACCAGGAGCAGGCGGAGAAGGCGGCGAGCAAGCTCGGCACCGGCGACATGACGCTGGACGACTTCCTCGACCAGATGCTCGCGGTGCGCAAGATGGGCCCGATCGGCAACCTGCTCGGCATGCTGCCCGGCGCGGGCCAGATGAAGGACCAGCTCGCCGGCGTCGACGACAGCCACCTCGACCGGTTGCAGGCGATCATCAGGGGCATGACGCCGGACGAGCGCGCCAACCCCAAGATCATCAACGGCTCGCGCCGCTCCCGCATCGCGCTCGGCTCCGGCGTGGCTGTCCGCGAGGTCAACGACCTGGTCAACCGGTTCTTCGAGGCCCGCAAGATGATGCAGCAGATGGCCGGTCAGTTCGGCATGGGCGGCGGCAAGAGCGCCACCAAGAAGCGCAAGGGCCGGAAGGGGAAGAAGGCCAAGAACAAGGGCCCGACCCAGCCCAAGGTGCGCGGCGGCCTCCCCGGTGGCATGCCGATGATGCCGCCGAGTGGCGGCGGTAAGGACGGACCGGACCTCTCCCAGCTCGGCGGCGGCATGAACGACCTGCCGCCCGGCTTCGACCCCTCGAAGCTGAACCTGCCGAAGAAGAAGTAGCCGGGGGTACTCGTGACGCCGCTCCACGTGCACGGTGTTGTCCTGCCCGACGGGGAGGAACGCGACCTGTGGCTGGTCGACGGCAGGATCACGCACGAGCCGGTCGCGGGCGCCGAGACGGTGGTGCGCTCCGGGTACCTGCTGCCGGGACTGGTCGACGCGCACTGCCACATCGGCCTCGGCGTCGGCGGCCCGATCGAGCTGGCGGACGCCGAGCGGCAGGCACACACCGAGCGCGACAACGGGGTGCTGCTGGTGCGCGACTGCGGCGTGCCGACCGACACCCGGCCGTTGCAGGCCCGGTCCGACCTGCCGCGCATCGTGCGCTCGGGCAGGCATCTGGCGCGGCCCAAGCGCTACATCCGGAACTTCGGCCTCGACATCGAGGACCCGCAGCGGCTGCCGGAGTTCGTCGCCGAGCAGGTCGGCCACGGCGACGGCTGGGTCAAGCTGATCGGGGACTGGATCGACCGGGAGGTCGGTGACCTGGCCCCGTTGTGGCCGGACGACGTGCTCGACCAGGCGATCAAGGTGGCGCACGAGGGCGGCGCCCGGGTCACCGCACACGTCTTCGGCGAGGCGGCGCTGCCCGGCCTGCTCGCCGCAGGCATCGACTGCATCGAGCACGGCACCGGCCTCACCGGCGAGACCATCGCCGAGATGGTGCGCCAGGACGTGCCGCTGGTGCCGACGCTGATCAACATCGAGACCTTCCCCGGCGTCGCCGAGCAGGCGGCCAAGTTCCCCGGCTACGCGGCGCACATGCTCGACCTGCACGCCCGCTGCGACGAGACCATGCGCGCCGCGATCGACGCCGGGGTGACGCTCTACGCGGGCACCGACGCGGGCAGCGTCATCGAGCACGGCCGCGTCGTGGACGAGATCGAGGCGCTGCACCGGGTCGGCCTCACCACGGAGCAGGCGATCGGCGCCGCGTCCTGGCGGGCGCGGGAATGGCTCGGCTACGCGGGGCTGATCGAGGGGGCGGAGGCCGATGTGCTCGCGTTCGACACCGACCCACGGGAGGATCTCGCCG
Organism: Actinophytocola sp.; assembly: GCA_009377395.1. GTDB lineage: Bacteria > Actinomycetota > Actinomycetes > Mycobacteriales > Pseudonocardiaceae > Haloechinothrix_A. Next base: position 4,992 of record WHUB01000067.1, read on the forward strand.
TGCTGCGCGACCCGTCGGCGATCGTGCTGCGCGGTGTGGTTGTCGGGTGAGCGCCGGCCGCGGCGCTGATACTGGTGGGGGCATGATGACGGCGCTGTCGGAGCAGCGAACCTATCCGAGCCACCGCTGGGGCTTCGGCGCGTTTCTCCTGGTGGAGGCGTTGCTGCTGGTGTCGGCGGCGCTGGTGTCGGTGTTGCTGGAGGGCGAGCGCCCCTCGGCGAGCATCCCGGTGGGCGACGTGCTGGTCGGCACCATCGCGCCCACCTGCATCGCCGCGGTCGCCGCCGTGCTCATCACCGTCGTGCGGGGCAACGGCCCGCTCATCGACCTCCGGCTGGAGTGGCGCTGGGACGACGTCAAGACCGGGTTACGGTTCGGTGCGCTCGGGCTGGTCGTGACCACGATCGGCGTCGCGATCTGGACGAATGTCGTCGGGGACGAGAACGCGGAGTCGGCCATCGGCGCGCTCGTCGCGAACCGGCCGATGTCGGTGGCGGCGGCGCTGGTGATGTTCTGCTACCTGTGGCTGGTCGGCCCGATCTGCGAGGAGCTCATCTACCGTGGCCTGCTCTGGGGCGCGATCGAGCGGCTGAACTGGGGCAGCGAACGGTGGGGCCGCATCGCGGCGTTCGTGCTCACCACCGCGCTGTTCGCGGTGAGCCACCTCGAACCGCTGCGGACGACGCTGCTGCTGGTCATCGCCATCCCGATCGGGCTGGCCAGGCTGCTGACGGGACGACTGCTCGGCAGCGTCGTCGCGCACCAGATGAACAACTTCCTGCCCGCGGTGGCGATCCTGCTCACGGCGCTCGGCGTCGTCTCGCTGTAGCGCGGTCGGTCCGCTGGGGCGGGTGGCCGCAGTGCAGACAGGGGAGTCTGGCAGAATGTTTGATTGCCCGCTCCGGCCGGACCCTCTCACCGCGCCGGGGCCGACCAGAACTTCCGGCTACCGCATCCGCCCCACTCGGAAGCGCGCGTGGCCGACCCATGATCGAAACGAGAGAAGCAAGGAGTCCCACACCCGTGGCCGTCAAGATCAAACTGCAGCGCCTTGGCAAGATCCGGGCACCGTACTACCGGATCATCGTCGCCGACGCGCGCACCCGTCGTGATGGCAAGGCCATCGAGACGATCGGCAGGTACCACCCGAAGGAGGAGCCGAGCTTCATCCAGGTCGACTCCGAGCGCGCCCAGTACTGGCTCGGCGTCGGCGCGCAGCCGACCGAGCCGGTGCAGCGGATCCTCGAGGTCACCGGTGACTGGCAGAAGCACAAGGGCCTGCCCGGAGCGGAAGGCACCCTGAAGGCCGCCGAGCCGAAGCCGACCAAGCAGGAGCTCTTCAACAAGGCGCTGGCCGAGGCGGGCGAGGAGCCGTCGACCGAGGCGACCACGCAGAAGAAGAAGCAGCCGAAGAAGAGCACCAAGGCCGAGAAGCCGGAGCAGGCCGAGGCGGCCGCTACCGAGGAGAAGGCCGAGGCCAAGCCCGAGGAGGCGGAGTCGGCCGAGGACAAGGCGTGAGCTTCCTGGCCGACTCGCTCGAACACCTCGTCAGGGGCATCGTCGAGCACCCGGATGACGTCCGAGTCGAGTTGATCACCACGCGTCGCGGTCGCACCCTCGAGGTGCACGTGCACCCGGACGATCTCGGCAAGGTCATCGGCCGGGGCGGGCGCACCGCGACCGCGCTGCGCACCGTGATGAGCGGCATCGGCGGCAGGGGCGTGCGGGTCGACGTCGTCGACACCGACCGGTAGCCGGGAGTCTGCGGAAGATCAGTGGAAGTCACTGTCGGCAGGGTCGCCAAGGCGCACGGCATCGGCGGTGAGCTTGCCGTCGACCTGCGCACCGACTCGCCGGAGCTGCGCTTCGCCGTCGGCGCCGTGCTGACGGCGAAGCGGCGCGGCGAAGCGGCGCGCAGCCTGACCGTGGCGTCGGCGCGCGAGCACGGCAGCAGGCTGCTGCTGCGCTGCGAGGAGGTCGGCGGCCGCGAGGACGCCGAGTCACTGCGCGGCGCGCTGCTGCTGGCCGACACCGACGATCTGCCGCCGACCGACGACCCGGACGAGTTCTACGACCACCAGCTCGCCGGGCTCACCGCCGAGTTCGCCGACGGCGGTGTCGCGGGCACGGTCCGCGAGGTCGTGCACATCCCGTCCGGCGAGCTGCTCGCGGTCGACGTCGGCGGCAGGGACGTGCTGGTGCCGTTCGTGAAGGCGATCGTGCCCACGGTCGACGTCGCGGCGGGCAAGGTCGTCATCGACCCGCCCGATGGCCTGTTCGACTAGGAGGCTGCCGGTGCGCATCGACGTCGTCACGATCTTCCCGGAGTACCTGCAGCCGCTGCGTGCCGCGCTGCTCGGCCGCGCCATCGACCGCGGCCTGATCAGCCTCGACGTGCACGACCTGCGCGACTGGACCCACGACGTGCACCGCGCGGTCGACGACGCCCCCTACGGCGGCGGGCCCGGCATGCTGATGAAGCCGCAGGTCTGGGGCGAGGCGCTGGACGACGTCGCCCCGGACGGCGCCCGGCTGGTCGTGCCGACCCCGGCGGGCCGGCCGTTCACCCAGCAGCTGGCGCAGCAGTACGCCCGCGAGTCGCGGCTGGTCTTCGCCTGCGGCCGCTACGAGGGCATCGACCAGCGCGTCATCGACGACGCCGCGCGGCGGATGACGGTGGACGAGGTCTCCATCGGCGACTACGTGCTCGTCGGGGGAGAGGCGGCGGTGCTCGTCATCGTGGAGGCGGTGGTGCGGCTGCTGCCCGGCGTGCTCGGCAACCCGGCGTCGGCCCAGCAGGACTCCTTCTCCGCCTCGCTGCACGGACTGCTGGAAGGCCCCAGCTACACCCGGCCGGAGCAGTGGCGCGGGCTCGCCGTGCCCGAGGTGCTGCGGTCGGGTGATCACGCCAAGATCGAGCGCTGGCGACGGGACCAGGCGCTCACCCGGACGTTGCAGCGGCGGCCCGAGTTGATCGACGCGCTGCCCGACGACGAGCTGGACGCCGCCGACCGGGAGCTGCTCGATCGGCTGCGCGAGCAGGACGACTAACCCCCGTTTCTCGGCCACGAACTCCGTCTGCGATACTTTCCAGGTTGGCGCGGCCGAAAGCGCTGCGCCCGCATCCCCGAGGCGGCTCGCACCACGCTCGAAGCGCGCCCCGGCGAGTACATAGACCCAGTGCGAACGATGAGGACGGACCACCGATGAACACCCTGGACGCTCTTGACGCCCAGTCGCTGCGTTCCGACATTCCGGACTTCCGGCCGGGCGACACACTGAAGGTTCACGTCCGCGTCATCGAGGGCAACCGGGAGCGCACCCAGGTGTTCCAGGGCGCGGTCATCCGTCGCCAGGGCGGCGGCATTCGCGAGACGTTCACCGTCCGCAAGATCTCCTTCGGCGTCGGCGTCGAGCGCACCTTCCCGCTGCACTCGCCGAACATCGCCAAGATCGAGGTCGACAAGCGCGGTGTCGTCCGCCGGGCCAAGCTCTACTACCTGCGCGACAAGCGCGGCAAGGCCGCCAAGATCAAGGAGCGCCGGGAGGCCCCGTCCGCGTCCTGACCGCGGACCCTTGCCGTAATCTGGCATTGTGGTCGACGTCGTGTCAGTGAAAAACACCGATGACTTGGGTCGACCATTCCCGTATCAGTTCAACGACGCGTCCGCTGGACCGAGGCCCAAGCGGGGTGCTCATCGGCTCCGCAAGCCGCAGCGGCCGCGGTCGTTCTGGAAAGAACTGCCGATCCTGATCGCGGTCGCGCTGGTGCTCACCTTCGCGATCCAGCACTTCGTCGCCCGTGTCTACATGATCCCGTCCGGGTCGATGGAGCAGACGCTGCACGGCTGCCCCGGCTGCACGCCGGACCGGATCCTCGTCGACAAGATGGCGTACGACTTCAGCGACCCGGAGCCGGGCGACGTCGTCGTGTTCAAGGGGCCGAAGCCCTGGACCGAGAACGACGCTCCGACCCCGCAGCCCGCCAACGGCTTCGTCGGCCTCCTCCAGGACGCCGGTTCGTTCATCGGGCTGGCGCCGCCGGACGAGCGGGACTTCGTCAAGCGCGTGATCGCCGTCGGCGGGCAGACGGTGCGCTGCTGCGACGGCAACAACCGCGTCGTCGTCGACGGTAAGCCGATCTACGAGCCCTACCTCTTCTGGCAGTCGCCGTACGACCAGCAGCAGGATCCGTTCGGGCCGGTGACGGTGCCGGAGGGCACGGTGTGGGTGATGGGCGACAACCGCAACAACTCGAGCGACTCGCGGGTGCAGGGCGGCGGCGGCGTCCGGGGCGCGGTCCCGGTCGACAACATCATCGGCAAGGCGCGCGTCATCGTGCTGCCCGCCAGCCGTTGGGGTCCGATCAGCGACTACAACCCGCAACTGGGCCAGCCATTGCCGTGATGTGACACGCCTTGGCCCGACACAGCGTCGCCACCCGATTACCGTAACCTTGCGCGCGTGGCCGATGACGTAACCGACGAGAACCACGGCAACCAGCCGGACGACGAACCGGGACGCGGGCGCCAGCCGCACAAGAAGCGGTCGTTCTGGAAAGAACTCCCGATCCTGATCCTGATCGCGCTGCTGCTGACGTTCGTGATCCAGCACTTCATCGCGCGGCCGTACATGATCCCGTCCGGGTCGATGGAGCAGACGCTGCACGGCTGCGTGGGCTGCACGCCGGACCGGGTGCTCGTCGACAAGATGGTGTACGACTTCAGCGAGCCCGAGCCGGGGGAGGTCGTCGTGTTCCGGGGGCCCGACACCTGGGTGGCGGGTGACGGGTCGTCGCAGTCCGAGAACGTCGTCGCCGGGTTCGTGCAGTACGTCGGCTCGCTGGTCGGGCTGGCGCCGCCGGACGAGCGGGACTTCGTCAAGCGCGTCATCGCAGTCGGCGGGCAGACGGTGCGCTGCTGCGACAAGCAGAACCACGTCGTCGTCGACGGCGAACCGCTCACCGAGCCCTACCTGTACTACCCGCCCGGCGTGCCCCGGCAGCAGCAGTCGTTCGGACCGGTCAAGGTGCCGGAGGGCACGGTGTGGGTGATGGGGGACAATCGCACCAACTCCAGCGACTCGCGGGTGCACGGCCCGGTCCCGGTCGACAACATCATCGGGAAGGCCAGGGTCATCGTCCTGCCGCCGGGCCGCTGGGGTGTGGTCAGCGACTACAACCCACAGGAGGCAAGCGGGTGACGACGGCGGCGTTGCGTCCGGCCCGGGTGCCGATCAAGCGCGACTCCGGCTCCTGGGGCCTGCAGGGCGCGCTCGATCGGCGCGGGCTCGGGCCGGTCGCCGGTGTCGACGAGGCGGGCCGGGGAGCCTGCGCCGGCCCGCTCGTGGTCGCGGCCTGTGTGCTGCGGCCGGGCGACGGCGCTCGCTTCGCCGAGCTGACCGACTCCAAGCTGCTCGCGCCCGCAGTGCGGGAACGGCTCTACGACCAGGTGCTCAAGCGGGCGGTCACGTTCGCGGTGGTGGTCATCCCGCCGGAGGAGGTCGACGCCGACGGCGTGCACGCCGCCAACATCGCCGGGATGCGGCGCGCGGTGGCGCGGCTCGACGCGCATCCCGGTTACGTGCTCACCGACGGCTTCCTGGTGCCGGGGCTGACCGCCCCCACCGTGCCGGTCCGCAAGGGCGACCAGGCGGTGGCCTGCGTCGCCGCCGCGTCGATCCTGGCCAAGGTCACCCGCGATCGGATCATGGTGGACCTGCACGAGACGTACTCGATGTACCGTTTCGACGAGCACAAGGGCTACAGCACCGGCGAGCACACCAGCGCGCTCGCCGCGCACGGACCGTGCGAGATGCACCGTTGGTCGTTCGCCAATGTCGCCATCGCCGCCCGAGACCACGGCGCGAGCCCGCCACGACGGGTGCTGCGCAGCGCGGCCTCGGTGCGGGCTGTGGCTCCGGCACCGCTGTGTGCCGACGACGAGCCGGTGCGTCAGAATGGACGGATCGCGGACATGACAGCCGACCTTCAGGCGGGAGGGACACCAGCACGATGAGCGCGGAGGATCTCGAGAAGTACGAGACGGAGATGGAGCTCTCGCTCTACCGGGAGTACCGCGACATCGTCAGCCAGTTCACCTACGTCGTCGAGACCGAGCGCCGGTTTTACCTGGCCAACGTGGTCGACGTGCAGGTTCGTGACGCGGGCGGCGAGGTGTACTTCGAGGTCAGCATGTCCGACGCCTGGGTGTGGGACATGTACCGGCCCGCGCGGTTCGTCAAGAACGTTCGGGTGATCACGTTCAAGGACGTCAACGTCGAGGAGCTCGACAAGCCGGACCTTCGCCTGCCGGAGGACGGTCCCTTCACCGGCTGAGCCATCCCGCGCCGTGTTGTCCACGGCCGACGGTTGTCCACAGCCGCAGATCCGGCCTGGTGCCGCCTCCCTCGCCGCGTGATCGTGGTGTGACCACACACGACGGCAGGACGGGGGTGGGCGATGGCGGCCGACCGGCGCACCGACGCGACGGCCCAACGGGAGCTGGGCCGCGACGGCGAGGACCTCGCGGCGCGCCACCTGGAACAGCAGGGCTGCACCGTGCTGGCACGGAACTGGCGCGGCAGGGCGGGCGAGCTCGACATCATCGCCTGCCAGGGCGAGCTGCTCATCATCTGCGAGGTCAAGACCCGCTCGGGTTCGGTCCACGGCGCCCCGGCCGAGTCGGTGACCCGCACCAAGATCGCCCGCATCCGCAGGCTCGCGCAGCAGTGGCAGTGCATCTTCGGCAGGCCGTGGGGCCCGGTGCGGTTCGACGTGATCACGGTGCGGTTCGACCAGGACGGGCAGCCGTGGCTTGAGCACTTCGAGAGCGCGTTCTGATGCCGATCGCTCGGGCCTGGTCGATCGCGCTGATCGGCGTGCGGGGCGTCCTGGTCGAGATCGAGGCCGATATCGGTGTGGGGCTGCCCGGCACGACGCTGGTCGGGCTGCCCGATCCCGGGCTGCGGGAGGCGAAGGACAGGGTGCGCTCGGCGGTGCGCAACTCCCGCTGCGGCTGGCCGGACCGGAAGGTGACGCTCGGGCTGTCGCCGGCGAACCTGCCCAAGGTCGGCTCCGCCTACGACCTCGGCATCGCGCTCGCGGTGCTCGCGGCGGCGGACACGGTGCCCGCGGCGAAGCTGGCGGGCACGGTGCTGCTCGGCGAGCTGGCGCTCGACGGCAGGATCAGGCCGGTACGCGGGGTGCTGCCGTGCGTGCTCGCCGCCCGCGAGCTGGGCATGCACCGGGTCGTGGTGCCTACCGACACGCTCACCGAGGCCGCGCTGGTCGACGGGATCGAGGTGCTCGGCGCGGGCAGTCTCGCCGAGGTACTCGCCTGGTCGCGCGACACGGTGGCGTTGCGGCCGGCCCCGGAACCGAGCGGGCACGCCGAGACTCAGGTGGCCGAGCTTGCCGACGTCACCGGTCAGCCGGAGGCGCGCTGGGCGCTCGAGGTCGCCGCCGCGGGCGGGCATCACCTGCTGCTGATGGGGCCGCCCGGCGTCGGCAAGACGATGCTGGCGCGGCGGCTGCCCGGCGTGCTGCCGCCGCTGTCGGACGGTGAAGCGCTCGAGGTGACGGCGGTGCATTCGGTCGACGGCTCGCTCGCGCTGGACGCGCCGCTGGTGCGGACACCGCCGTTCATCGCGCCGCACCACTCCATCTCGGTGGCCGCGCTGGTCGGCGGTGGCGCCGGGCTCGCGGCGCCCGGCGCCGTCAGCAAGGCTCACCGGGGCGTGCTGTTCCTCGACGAGGCGTGTGAGTACGGCGCCCAGCGGTTGGAGTCGCTGCGTACGGCGTTGGAGGAAGGTCAGGTTCGGCTGGCGCGGGTGCGCGGCGTCGTCGTGTATCCCGCCAAGTTCCAGCTGATCTTGGCGACGAACCCGTGCCCCTGCGCGCCACGGCGGGAGTCGGAGTGCACCTGTTCGCCGACGAGGCGGCGGCGCTACCTCGGCAGGCTCTCCGGGCCGCTGCTCGACCGGGTCGACATCACGGTGCCGATGCGACCGGTCACCGCACGCCCACCTCACCGAGCGGTGCGAGACGACCGCCACGGTGCGCGAGCGGGTGGTGGCGGCGCGGGAACGGGCGCGACGGCGCTGGGCCGAGCACGGCTGGTTCACCAACGCCGACGTGCCCGGCCCTCGGCTGCGGACCACCTTCGCGCCCGATGTCACCGCGACCCGGCTGCTCGACCGGGGGCTGCGGCGCGGGTTCCTCACCGCGCGCGGGGCGGACAAGTGTCTGCGGCTGGCGTGGACGCTGGCCGACCTCGCGGGCATCGACCGGCCCGGCGCGGACGAGGTCGCCGCCGCGATGGAGCTCAGGGACAGGACCGCGGCATGAGCGGTCGCACCGGGGCGAGCGGCGCAACGCTGCGGCGGCACCGGCGAAGGTCACAGAGCTGGAGATGACACATGAGCGACGATGCCCGGGATATCCGACTCGCCAGGGCGTACCTGTTGGCGGTCGCCGAGCCGCCGTCGCCCGCGCTGGCGGCGCTGGTGGACGACTGTGGGCCGGTCGAGGCGGCTTGCCGGGTCCGATGCGGCGAGGTGCCCGATGCCGTGGCCCGTGAGACGGCGGCACGCAGCGGCATCGAGGTCACCGGGGCCGATCTGGCAAGCGCGGCGAAGTCCGGGGCGCGGCTCATCATCCCGGAGGACGAGGAATGGCCAGGGTGGCCGCTGCTCTCGCTGAGGGTGGCAGATGGGCGTGGCGTGGCGGGCATGACCAGCCCGATCGCGCTCTGGGGCCGGGGTGCCGCTCGGCTCGACGCCGTCTTCGAGCGTGCGGTGACTGTCGTCGGCTCCCGCGCCGCGAGCGGCTACGGCGAGCACATCGCGGGCGAGTGGGCCTACGCGCTGGCCCAAGGTGGCGTGACGGTGCTCTCGGGCGCCGCGTACGGCATCGACGGGGTGGCGCATCGGGGCGCGCTCGCCGCGGGAGGGGTGAGCGCCGCCGTACTCGGCTGTGGGCTGGACGCCGGTTATCCGGCCGGTCATCAGACGTTGCTGCGGCGCATCGCCGAGCGCGGCATCGTGCTCAGCGAGTATCCGAACGCGACACCGCCCGCGCGGCATCGGTTCCTGGTGCGCAACCGGCTGCTGGCGGCGCTGAGCGCGGGCACCGTCGTGGTGGAGGCCGACCGGCGCAGCGGCGCCCGCAACACCGCGAGCACCGCGACCGCGCTCGGCAAGGCGGTCATGGCGGTGCCGGGACCGCTGACCTCGCGCACCTCGTCCGGCTGCCACGAGATGATCCGCGCGGGCACGGCGACGCTGGTCATAAGCGCCGATGACGTGCTCGAACACATCGGCAGACTCGGCGCCGACCTGGCCAGTCCCGCCGAGCGGCCGCAGCGTGGCACCGACGGACTGAGCGGCGACGCACTCCGGGTGCACGAGGCGCTGCAGCCGCGTGCCGGTCGGCCGGTTGAGTGGATCGCCACCGAGTCGGGTGTGCCTGCCGCCAAGGCCAGGGCGGTGCTGTGCGCGCTCGAACTCGACGGGCTGAGCCAGCGCTGCGAGTCCGGCTGGCGGCGTGGCGCTGGTCGCGGACGGCGCGACACGGGTTGACGGTGCTTGACGACGCGGGCCCGCTCGCGCAGCGTCATCACCATGGCGAGGGAAGGAGGGACCCAGCGCGCTCGCGCGCCCGGCCTTGCCGCGTTGCGGTCCGCGCTGCCACCCGCGACCGAGGCGATCGTCGCGGAGTACGAGCGCCACCTCGGCGGTGAGCGAGGGCTGTCGCCGCACACGCTGCGCGCCTACCTTGGCGACGCGGTGTCGCTGCTGGCCCGCTTCCACGGCGTGGACAGCGCCGCGAGCGCTGGTGACGACGCCACCGGCCCGGACCAGGAGCGGGTGCCCGACGACGCCGACCTCACCGGCCTGGACATCGGCGAGATCCGCGGCTGGCTGTCCGCCCAGCACGCGGCCGGCATCAGCCGGGCCACGCTGTCGCGCCGGACGGCGTCGGTGCGGACGTTCACCGCGTGGGCGCACCGGGCCGGTCACCTCGACACCGACCCGGGGGTGCGGGTGCTCGCGCCCCGGCCCCACCGGACGCTGCCCGCCGTACTCAGCGCCGAGCAGGCCGGGACGATGATGTGCGCGTCCGGCATTGCCGCCGCCGAGCGGGATCCGGTGGCACTGCGGGACAACGCGATCCTGGAGACGCTGTACGCGACCGGCATCAGGGTCGCCGAGCTCTGCGGTCTCGGCCTCGACGACATCGACTTCTCGGTGCGTCTGCTGCGGGTGCTCGGCAAGGGCGGATCGGAGCGGATGGTGCCGTTCGGGGAACCGGCGGCGAAGGCCCTGCGGAGCTGGCTCGATCACGGCAGACCTAGACTGGCCGCCGACCGGGGTGCGGCCGGTGCGGCGCACCAGGGAGTACGGAGGGTAGCGGGTGATGCGGTCTTTCTCGGCGTGCGCGGCGGCCGCATCGACCAGCGCGCGGTGCGACGGATCGTGCACGACGCGGTGGACGCGGTGCCGGGAGCGGCCGATATGGGTCCGCACGGGCTGCGGCACTCGGCGGCAACGCACCTGCTCAACGGTGGAGCCGACCTTCGCAGCGTTCAGGAGTTACTTGGTCACGCTACGCTAGCCACGACCCAGCTCTACACCCATGTGACCGTCGAGCGGCTGAAGGCGATACATGACCGAACCCATCCCCGAGCGTGACGACCGCGCCGGTGACGAGGCGGCGTCTCCGGCCATGGACCCCGCCATGACCACCGAGCGGGGCCAGGGCGAGATGGCGCCCGAGCAGGTTCGCAACGGGCAGGCCGACCCCAGCGTTCCCACCGCCGACATCGACGAGCTGTGGCGCGAGTACGTCCGCTCCCCGCACCGAGCCCTGCGCGACCGGCTGGTGCTGCACTACGCACCGCTGGTCAAGTACGTCGCGGGCCGGGTCGGCACCGGCCTCCCGACCCACATCGACACCGGCGACCTGATCGGCTCGGGAGTGTTCGGCCTCGTTGACGCCATCGAGAAGTTCGACCCCGACCGCGGCTGGAAGTTCGAGACCTACGCGATGCAGCGCATCAGGGGCGCCATCCTGGACGACCTGCGCTCGCAGGACTGGGTGCCCCGGGTGGTGCGCAGCAGGGCACGCGAGGTCGAGCGGGCGCTGGAACGTCTCGGCGCGCGGCTGCACCGCACCCCGACCGACGTCGAGCTCGCCGACGAGCTCGGCTACACCGTCGGCGAACTGCGCGACCTCTACGGCCAGCTGCGGCTGACCAGCGTCGTCGCCCTCGAAGAGCTGATCGGCGCGGGCCGGGAGTCGGGCTCCATGGTCGACACGCTGCCGGACGACGACGCGATCGACCCCGTCTCGGTGCTCGTCGACCGCGACAACCGCAGGCAGCTCGCCGACGCGATCGCCCAGCTCGCCGAACGCGACCGGATCGTGGTCAGCCTCTACTACTTCGAGAGCCTCACGCTGTCCGAGATCGGCAAGGTGCTCGGCGTGACCGAGTCGCGGGTGAGCCAGCTGCACACGAGGGCGGTGCTGCGGCTGCGTGCCAAGCTGACCGAACAGGCCAGCGTATGACCGCCCAGCGCCCGGGAATGGCGGCGCCCGGCTCAGTCCGGCCATGGCTTCAACCGCAGCGTGTACCCCGTCAGCAGCGCGAGCGGGTTGAGGTACTCCGGCGGCGCCGTGCCCCGGCGCACGCCCCAATGCAGGCATCCCGGCAGGCAGCCTTCGTGGCCCGGGTCCAGGGTGCCGATGCGCTGCCCGGCGCGAACCTGCTCACCGCCGGTGACCGTGGCTGTCACCGGCTCGTACGTGGTGCGCAGCAGGCCGTGGTCGATCGAGACCACGCCCCGGCCCGCCAGTTGACCGGCGAAGACCACCACACCAGAACCCGCCGCGTACACCGGCGTGCCGGGTGCGGCGGCGAGGTCGACGCCCCGATGGCCCGGCCCGTATGGGGACGCCGGTGCCACGAACGGCTGAGCGACGGTCGGGCGGCCCGGCAGCGGCCAGTCGAACCGGGGCGGGTCGGTACTGGTAGCCACCGCCGGTGCCGGAACGCCGGCAAGAGCATGGGCGGCGGGGATGATCGCCGCAGCGAACAGCGCCAGCAGCCCGAAGGCGAGCAGCGCCGCGGGGCGCAATCGTTGTCGTAGGGTCATGCCCTCACTGTGGCGAGTCGCGCCCGGCGCCGGGGTGCTCCCGCGCGATTGTGGATAACTCCGCCCGCCAGTGGCGCCACCGGCAGCGACGGCGGTGCACAGCGCCCAGGTCGCGTCCCGCGGATCCGTGGTCGCGGTCTCGGCGATCCAGATCGTCCGTGGCTGCGTTGTCGTTGTCGGCCATAGCTCCGCTATGGCTCTCCTTCTCCGCCTTGCCCCGAACAATCTGGATCGCCGACCCCATCGACCGAGATCCACGGGATGCGACCTATCCGCTGCTCACCTGCCCGGACGCCCCGCGTACACTGGCCGGTGCGGTCCGTCTCGTGCGGGCTGACTTCGCGTGCGCGTGCGCGTCCGGGCTGGTGCCTCAAGCACCTCGACCGGTCACGGCGTCCTGCGGTCCCCGGAGAAGTCTCCGGGGTCAGGGCGCCGGCACCGCACCAGGGCGGCTGACCACCCGGCAGCCGCGACAACCGACATCGGCGGTGCCAGGCGCATCGCCACAACGCAAAGAGGTGCTTTCGGTCATGGCCGTCGTCACCATGAAGCAGCTCCTGGACTCCGGTGTGCACTTCGGGCACCAGACCAGGCGCTGGAACCCCAAGATGAAGCGCTACATCCTCACCGAGCGCAACGGCATCTACATCATCGACCTGCAGCAGACGCTCACCTACATCGACAAGGCGTTCGAGTTTGTCAAGGAGACGGTCGCGCACGGCGGGTCGATCCTGTTCGTCGGCACGAAGAAGCAGGCGCAGGAGGCCATCGCCAACGAGGCGCTGCGCGTCGGGATGCCGTTCGTGAACCAGCGCTGGCTCGGCGGGATGCTCACCAACTTCCAGACCGTGCACAAGCGGCTGCAGCGGCTCAAGGAGCTGGAGTCGATGGAGCAGACGGGTGGCTTCCAGGGCCTCACCAAGCGGGAGATCCTGACGCTGACCCGCGAGAAGGACAAGCTGGAGCGCACCCTCGGCGGTATCCGCGACATGTCCCGGGTGCCGAGCGCGGTGTGGGTCGTCGACACCAAGAAGGAGCACATCGCCGTCGGCGAGGCGCGCAAGCTCGGCATCCCGGTCGTCGCCGTGCTCGACACCAACTGCGACCCGGACGAGGTCGACTACCCGATCCCCGGCAACGACGACGCCATCCGGTCGGCCGCGCTGCTGACCAAGGTCGTCGCCGAGGCCGCTGCCGCCGGCCTGCTGGCCCGCTCCGGCGCCCGCAACGGGGCCGCCGAGGGCGAGGAGAAGCCGGAAGCCGGTGTCGCCAGCGACGAGCCGCTCGCCGAGTGGGAGAAGGAGTTGCTCGCGGGCAAGGACGACGCCGCCGCCACGTCGGACGAGACCGAGGACGACGCCGCCAAGCAAGAGCAGACGACTGGGTCCTGATCGCCACCACCAGCATCGAGAGGAACGGAACAACCACGATGGCGAACTACACCGCGGCTGACGTCAAGCGTCTCCGCGATCTGACCGGCTCAGGCATGATGGACTGCAAGAAGGCGCTCGAGGAGAACGCGGGCGACTTCGACAAGGCTGTCGAGTACCTGCGCATCAAGGGTGCCAAGGACGTCGGCAAGCGCGCCGAGCGCGCCACGGCGGAGGGCCTGGTCGCCGGTGGCGGCGGTGCGCTGATCGAGCTGAACTCGGAGACCGACTTCGTCGCCAAGAACGACGAGTTCGTCGCGCTCGCCGAGAAGATCGTCGCGGTCGCGAAGGATGTCAAGGCGACCGACGTCGAGCAGCTCAACGCGGCCGAGCTGGACGGCGGCACTGTCGACGGCGCGATCCAAGCGCTGTCCGCCAAGATCGGCGAGAAGCTCCAGCTCCGCAAGGCCGCGTACTTCGACGGCGCGGTCGAGACCTACCTGCACCGCAGGGGTGCCGGGCTGCCGCCCGCCGTCGGCGTACTGGTGGAGTACACCGGCGAGGGCGACGCCGCGGCCGAGGCCGCGCGGGGTGCCGCGATGCAGGTGGCCGCGCTGCGGGCGAAGTTCCTGACCCGTGACGACGTCCCGGCCGACGTCGTTGAGAAGGAGAAGAGCATCGCCGAGCAGACGGCCACGGAGGAGGGCAAGCCGGAGCGCGCCCTTCCCAAGATCGTCGAGGGCAAGGTCAACGCCTACTACAAGGACAACGTGCTGCTGGAGCAGCCGTCGGTGACCGACAACAAGAAGACCGTCAAGCAGCTGCTTGACGAGGCGGGCGCCACGGTGACCCGGTTCGTGCGGTTTGAGGTCGGTCAGGCCTGAGGCGATGACTGCGGCGCGGAAAGCCGTTGAGTAACGTTTGTGCCCCGTCCCCGAGTAGTTCGGGGACGGGGCACGTTTTCGAACGGGGTCGGCGAGTACAGGAGGAAGCGTGACGAACGATCAGCCCACCGGCTACCGGCGCGTCCTGCTCAAGCTGGGCGGTGAGATGTTCGGCGGTGGCGCGGTCGGCGTCGACCCCGACGTGGTGCACGACGTCGCCCGCCAGATCGCCGACGTCGTCCGCGGCGGCACCCAGCTCGCCGTCGTGATCGGCGGTGGCAACTTCTTCCGGGGCGCCGAGCTGCAACAGCGCGGCATGGACCGGGACAGGGCCGACTACATGGGCATGCTCGGCACGGTCATGAACTGCCTCGCGCTGCAGGACTTCCTCGAGAAGGAAGGCGTGCCGACCAGGGTGCAGACCGCGATCACCATGGGACAGGTCGCCGAGCCCTACATCCCCCGCAAGGCGGAACGGCACCTCGAGAAGGGCCGGGTCGTCATCTTCGGCGGCGGCGCCGGGTTGCCGTACTTCTCGACCGACACCACCGCCGCGCAACGGGCACTGGAGATCGGGTGCGAGGTCGTGCTGATGGCCAAGGGCGTCGACGGCGTCTACACCGCCGACCCGAGGACCGACCCCGACGCGACGATGTACGACACCATCACCCATGCCGAGGCGCTGGAGAAGGGGCTCAAGGTCGCCGACTCGACGGCGTTCTCGCTGTGCATGGACAACAAGATGCCCATTATCGTGTTCAACCTCTTGACGGAGGGCAACATCGCTCGCGCGGTGCGTGGTGAGAGGATCGGCACGCTTGTCGCGACTCCGGCAGTACCGGTGCCCGCATCAAGGGGCTGACAAGACCAAGCCGCAGCACGAGCCGCAAGGAGTAGCCGTGATCGACGAGACCCTCCTCGATGCCGAGGAAAAGATGGAGAAGGCGGTGTCCGTCGCCAAGGAAGACCTCGCCTCGGTGCGGACCGGACGCGCGACGCCCGCGATGTTCTCGCGGATCACCGTGGAGTACTACGGCGCGCCGACCCCGCTCAACCAGCTCGCCGGCATCAGCATCCCCGAGGCGCGCATGGCCGTCATCAAGCCCTACGACGCCAGCCAGCTCAACGAGATCGAGCGAGCCATCCGCGACTCCGACCTCGGCGTCAACCCGACCAACGACGGCACCATCATCCGGGTCGTGATCCCGCAGCTCACCGAGGAACGCCGCAAGGAGATGGTCAAGGTCGCCAAGTCCAAGGGCGAGGACGCCAAGATCTCCATCCGCGGCGTGCGCCGCAAGCACAAGGAGGAGCTGGAGCGGCTCGGCAAGGAGGGCGAGGTCGGCGAGGACGACGTCGCCCGTGCCGAGAAGGAGCTGCAGAACCTCACCGACACCTATGTGCACCAGGTCGAGGAACTGGTCAAGCACAAAGAAGCTGAACTGCTCGAGGTGTAGGAGCAGGTGTGGGCGAGCAGGGCGGCGCGGAGCGTGGATGAGCCCGTCGTGAGCGAACCGAAGAAGGTCTCGCGCGCGGGAAGGAATCTGCCGGCCGCGATCGCCGTTGGCCTCGCGCTCGGCGCCGGGATCCTGCTGTCGCTGCTCACCGTGCGGCACGTGTTCATCGGCGTGGTCGCGCTCGCGCTCGCCGTCGGCACGTACGAGCTCGCCGTCGCGTTCCGGGCGGCCGTCGGCGTCAGGATTCCGCTGGCGCCGGTGCTCCTCGGCGGTCAGGCGATGATGTGGCTGGTGTGGCCGTACGGGCCGCAGGCCGCCGCCGTGGCGCTCGCGATGACGCTGCTGCTCACCCTGCTGTGGCGGCTGCCCGGGGGAGCCGAGGGATACGTACGCGACATCTCGGCCACCGCGCTGGCGCTGGTCTACGTTCCGCTGTGCGGGGTGTTCGCGGTGATGATGGTGCTGCCGGAGGACGGGGTCGCGCGGGTGCTGACGTTCCTGTTCGGCGTGATTGCCTCCGACGTCGGCGGCTACGCGGCCGGGGTGCTCAGGGGCAGGCACCCGATGGCGCCCAGCATCAGCCCGAAGAAGAGCTGGGAGGGCTTTGCCGGGGCGATGACACTCGGCATCGTCGTCGGCGTGCTGGACTGGACGTTCCTGCTGGACGGCCAGGTGTGGCAGGGCGTGGTGTTCGGCGCCGTGATCGTGCTGACCGCCACGCTGGGGGACCTGGTCGAGTCACAGATCAAGCGTGACCTCGGCATCAAGGACATGGGGCACCTGCTGCCGGGCCACGGCGGGATGATGGACCGGCTCGACTCGCTGCTGCCGTCGGCCGTGGCGGCCTGGCTGCTGCTGTGGGTGTTCGCGTAATCACTCAGTCGTCGTAGGGGTCTTCGACTTCGGCGCGCCAGTCCGGGTCGGGCCTGCTGCGGTCGGTGATGGCGAACCGCGCGCCGCTGGGGTCGGCGAGCACGGCCGCGCGCCCGTAGCCGGTGTCGAACGGCGGGAGGACGACGGTGCCGCCGAGCGACTCGGCCTGCTCGGCGAGCACGTCGGCACCCCGGCGGGGGTCGGCGCCAAGGTAGATCAGCCAGTGTGACGGTGTGGCGTTCTGGTACTCGTCGCCCATGACGTTTCGGTAGAGGATCGGTTCGTCGAGGCGCCATTCGACGTAGTCGATGCCGGGTGCGTAGCCGACCTGGTGGCTGTGCAGGCCGAACATCGTGGGATAGAAGTGGTCGACGGCGTCGCCGTCCCAGGTGTTGAGGTCGGCGGCGCTGAACATGCCGGGTTCGTCGGTGCCGAAGGCCCAGTCGTCGGGGATTTCCCACAGCACGCAGATCGCGCCGGAGGGGTCGCGGACGTGCGCGATGCTGCCTCGGCCGGGGATGTCGACGGGGTCGAGCAGCACGGTGCCACCGAGGCTGGTCGCCCAGCCGACGGCGCTGCGGACGTTGGCGACGGCGAGGTGCAGCAGCCACGACGGCGGCTGGTTCGGCATCACCCGGTACAGGCCGGCCACCGGGACGCCGTCGAGGCTGGCGATCGTGTAGCTGCCGGTGGCCGGGTCGGGTTTCGTGTGATAGCTCCAGCCGAACAGGGCGGCGTAGAACGTCTGTGCCGCGCGTTCGTCCAGGGTGGCGAGCTCGATCCAGCACGGGGTTCCGGGGGCGGGATGCGGGTGGGTCATGGGGTCCTCCATCGGGCATCCTGCCGCGCTGAGCGGGCGGGTACCAGGGGCCGTGGACAATGCCTGCTGAAGATCACAACGGTCGTCGTGGGAGACTGGTGGGCGCCATGACTGCCCTCCCGCTGGTTTTCGACGCGCCTCGGCGCGGCATGCCGCCGCGCCACCTGGCCGACCTCACGGCCGCGGAGCGTGCGGCCGCCGTCGTCGAGCTGGGCGAGAAGCCGTTCCGCGCCAAGCAGCTGTCGCATCACTACTTTTCACGGCTGACGGTCGATCCGGCGGAGATGACGGACATTCCGGCTGCGTCGCGGGAGCGGCTGGTGGCAGAGCTGATGCCGTCGTTGCTGACCGAGGTGCGGGCGGTCTCGTGCGACGAGGGCGCGACGCGCAAGACGTTGTGGCGGGCGCACGACGGCACGCTGCTGGAGAGCGTGCTGATGCGGTACCCGGACCGGGCGACGCTGTGTATTTCCAGTCAGGCGGGGTGCGGGATGGCGTGTCCGTTCTGCGCGACCGGGCAGGGCGGGCTGGATCGCAACCTGTCGGCGGCGGAGATCGTCGACCAAGTACGTGCGGCGGCCGTGGTGATGCGCGATGGGCTGATGCCGGGGCCGCAGGGGCGGCTGTCGAACATCGTGTTCATGGGCATGGGGGAGCCGCTGGCGAACTACCGGCGGGTGCTGGATGCGGTGCGGCGCATCACGGCGCCGACGCCGGAGGGGCTGGGGATTTCGCAGCGGTCGGTGACGGTGTCCACGGTCGGGCTGGCGCCCGCGATCCGGCGGCTGGCGGACGAGGGGCTGCAGGTGCGGCTGGCGGTGTCGCTGCACACGCCGGACGACGAGCTGCGCGACACACTGGTGCCGGTGAACAACCGCTGGCCGGTTGCGAAGGTGCTGGACGCGGCGCGGTACTACCTCGATCGCACCGGGCGCCGGGTGTCGATCGAGTACGCGCTGATCAAGGACATGAACGACCAGCCGTGGCGGGCGGACCTGCTGGCCGAGCGGCTCCGCGAGCATCTGGGGCACCTGGTGCATGTGAACGTGATTCCGCTGAATCCGACGCCGGGCTCGAAGTGGGACGCCAGCCCGAAGCCGGTGGAGCGGGAGTTCGTCCGCCGTGTCAACGCTGGGGGAGTGGCGTGCACGGTGCGCGACACCCGTGGTCAGGAAATCGCGGCCGCCTGCGGCCAGTTGGCAGGGGAATCCGTCCCCTCGTAGTGCAGCGTTGGCCGGCCCACTGTTTTCCGTAACAGGGAAATAGTCTTTCTTATTTCGCGTTTGCCCAGTCATGGCCCAGTGTCGTGGAATGCTTTGCGCGGAGGGGTTGATCAGCGCTCATGAAAACCGCCATTGTCGGAACAGGATCGTATCTTCTAGAAAAGATCCTGACCAGCGCTGAGCTCAGTGAGGTGATCTCAGTAAGGGTTGCTGCTTGATTCGGGCGACACGCCCAATGT
>WHUB01000068.1 GCA_009377395.1 Actinophytocola sp.
ACACCGAGTCACACCGGCCCCGGGGAGGACACCCCCATCCTCACAGCAGGACACGGCGGTTTGGGCGTGGGACACGGCGGTTTGGGCGTGGGACACGGCGTAATGTCCGGGTGAACCGCTACGGTGGGACCCGTGCTGGCCGAGATGCGGATTCAGGGCCTCGGTGTGATCGACGACGCCCTGCTCGAACTGCACCCGGGACTGACCGTGGTCACCGGGGAGACCGGCGCGGGCAAGACGATGGTCGTCACCGGGCTGCACCTGCTCTCCGGCGGCCGTTCGGACGCCTCCCGGGTGCGCAACGGCGCCAAGAAGGCCGTGGTCGAGGGCCGCTTCGAGCTGGCCAAACTGCCTGCCGCGGTGGAGATGATCGAGGAGTCCGGCGGCGAGATCGACGAGGACGGCAGCGTGATCGCGCTGCGCAGCGTCGGCAAGGACGGCCGCTCCCGCGCCCACCTCGGCGGCAGGTCCGTCCCGGCAGGGGCGCTCGGGCAGCTGTCCGACCAGCTCATCGCCGTGCACGGCCAGAACGACCAGCTCCGGCTCATGCGGACCACCGAGCAGCGCGCGGTCATCGACCGGTTCGCCGGCGACGACGTCGCCACGCCGCTGGCCGAGTACCGGCGGGTGCGCGCCGAGTGGCAGCAGGTCGTGCGGGAGCTGGACGAGCGCACCAGCCGCTCGCGCGAGCTGGCGCAGCAGGCCGACATGCTGCGGCACGGCCTGTCCGAGATCGAGGCCGTCGCCCCAGAGGAGGGCGAGGACACCGCCCTCGTCGAGCAGATCAAACGCCTCTCCGAGGTCGACGAGCTGCGCACCGCGGCGGGTGCGGCGCAGGCCGCCGTGTCCGGCGCGGACGACGCCGATCCGGACCAGCCGGGCGCGCTCGGCATGGTCAGCGAGGCACGGCAGCGGCTCGCCGCCGTCGACGACCCCGCGCTCACCGAGCTCGACTCCCGGCTGGAGCAGGCCGCCGTGCTGCTCGCCGACGTCGGCGCCGAGCTCGGCGGCTACCTCGACGGCCTCGACGCCGACCCGGGCACCCTCGACAAGGCCCTCGCCAGGCAGGCCGAGCTCAAGCAGCTCACCCGCAAGTACGCCGCCGACATCGACGGGGTGCTTGCCTGGGCCGCGCACGCCCGTGGCGAACTGTCCGGGATGGACACCTCCGAGGAGGCGCTGGCCGAGCTGGCGGCACGCCGCGACGCGCTGGCCGCCGAGCTGGCCGGGCACGCCGCCGCCGTCTCGGCCGCCCGTGCCATCGCCGCGGCCGGGCTGGCCACCTCGATCACCGGAGAGCTGTCCGGGCTAGCGATGCCGCAGGCCGAGGTCGACGTCGTGGTGCGCCCGATGACGGCGGACGCCGACGACCCCGCCGCGCTCACCGTGGACGGCAGCAGGCTGCACGCCGGCCCCGACGGGGTCGACGAGGTGGAGCTGCTGCTGCGAGCCCACCCCGGCGCGCCCGCGCTGCCGGTGCACAAGGGCGCCTCCGGCGGTGAGTTGTCCCGGGTCATGCTGGCGATCGAGGTCGTCATCGCGGGCGCCGACACCGTGCCGACGCTGGTGTTCGACGAGGTGGACGCCGGGGTCGGCGGCAGGGCCGCGGTCGAGATCGGCAGGCGGCTCGCCCGGCTGGCCCGAACCCACCAGGTGCTGGTCGTGACCCACCTGCCGCAGGTCGCCGCCTACGCCGACCAGCACCTCGTGGTCGACAAGGGCACCGACGGCGGCGTCACCCGCAGCGACGTGCGCACCCTCGGCGACGACGAGCGGGTGGTCGAGCTGGCGCGGATGCTCGCCGGGATGGACGGCACCGAGACCGGCCGGGCGCACGCGGAGGAGCTGCTCGCCGTCGCCGGTGCCGAGAAGGTGTGAATCGCCACCTAGTCGGACGCCGTCTCTCGGCGTGGCAGGCTCGCATTCTCGTATCCGTTTGCCAGTATCGGGCGCATGAAACTCAGCGGCCTGCTTTCGAAAAGCACCGAGACGCTGCCGGGAGTGGCTGGCGTGGCGCGGGTCGATCGACGCACCGGGGAACTGCTGCGCAGAGTGGGGCCCGGCGACATCGTCGTCCTTGACCAGCTTGATCTCGACCGCGCGACCGCCTCCGCGCTCGCCGGGGCCGGGGTCGCTGGCGTCGTGAACGCATCGGTGTCCATCTCAGGGCGATTTCCGAACCTGGGCCCGGAAATCCTCGTCGGCGCGGGAATCCCGCTCATCGACGACGTCGGATCGGAGGCCCTCCGCCGAATCAAGGACGGCAGCAAGATCCGGCTGCACGAGGGCGGCGTCTACCAGGGCGACAAGGAGATCGCGCGCGGTCTGGTGCAGACGACCGACACCGTCGCCGACCAGATGATCGAGGCGAAGGCCGGGATGACCGCCCAGCTCGAGGCGTTCTCCGCCAACACCATGGAGTTCCTCCGCGCCGAGCGCACCCTGATCCTCGACGGCGCCGGTGTGCCCGCCCTGCACGTCCCGATCAAGGACCGGCCCGTGCTCGTCATCGCGCCGGGCAACGAGCACGCACAGGACCTCAAGCGGCTCAAGAAGTACCTCGCCGAGCATCGGCCGGTGCTGATCGGTGTCGACGCCGGCGCCGACACACTGCGCGAGCAGGGCTACCGGCCGGACGTCGTCGTCGGCGACCCGAACGGCATCGAGGACGACACCCTCAAGCGCGCCGGCGAGATCGTCATCCCGGCTCAGCTCGACGGGCACGCGCCGGGCATCGACCGCATCCAGGACCTCGGCGTCGGCGCGGTGACCTTCCCGTCGACCGGCAACCCGGAGGACCTCGCGCTGCTGCTCGCCGACACCCACGAGGCCGCCCTCGTCGTCACCGTCGGCTTCCAGGCCACGCTGCAGGAGTTCCTCGACCGGGGCCGCTCCGGCTCGAACCCGTCGACGTTCCTGACCCGGCTGCGGCTCGGCACCAAGCTCGTCGACGCCAAGGCCGTCGCCATGCTGCACCGCAGCCGCCGGTCGCTGGCTCCGCTCATGCTGCTCGTGCTCGCCGCGCTGATCGTGATCGCCGCCGCCGTGCTCGTCTCCGACATCGGCGGCGTCTACCTCGACTGGCTGGTCCAGCAGTGGCACGCGCTCACGACGTGGCTCAAGGGGGCGGTCACATGATCTCCATGCGTTACCACATCTTCTCCATCGTCGCGGTGTTCCTGGCCCTCGCGGTCGGCGTCGTGCTCGGCTCGACGTCGCTGAGCGGCACGCTGTTGTCTGGGCTGTCGAACCAGCGGGACGATCTGGCTACCCAGGTGGCCGACCTGCAAGCCGAGCGCAGCAACCTCCAGGCGCGGCTGGCCGACGCTGACGGGTTCGCGGGCGCGGTCGGCCCGAAGGTGGTGTCGGGGCTGCTCGCCGAGCGCACCGTGATGGTGGTGAGCACCGAGGGCGTCGCACAGTCCGAACGCGACGGTGTGAAGCGGCTGATCCAGGCGGCGGGTGGCAGCGTGTCCGGCGAGGTCACGCTGACCGACGCGCTCACCGACCAGGCCAAGGCCGAGCGGATGTCGGACGTCGCGATCCGGCTGCAACCGGCAGGGGCGAAGTTCCCGACGTCCGGCACGCCCGGGGCGCTCGCGGGCGCCCTGCTCGGCCAGACGCTGCTGCTGGACGGCAAGACGGCGCAGCCGCAGACCTCGGCAGGGGAGCGTGCCGCCGCCATTGCCGGGCTGGCCGAGGGCGGGTTCATCCAGGCCAGCAACGACATCCAGCCCGCCCAGCTCGCCGTGGTGCTGGTCGGTGACCGGGCGCAGGGCACCGGCGCGGGCGACGAGGCCGTCACGCTCGCCCAGTTCGCCACCCAGCTCGACAAGGAGGGGGCGGGCACCGTGCTGGCCGGCCGCCCGTCGACCGCCGAGGGCTCGGGGGCGATCGGCGCCGTCCGGGCCGACTCGGCCGCGTCCCAGGTGCTGTCGACCGTGGACAATGTGGACAGTCAGGCCGGTCAGGTCACCACCGTGCTGGCGCTGCGGGAACAGCTCGAGGACGGCGTCGGCAGCTATGGCATCGCGGGCAACGCCGATGCGGTCGCACCGGGCGCGGAAGCGCCCAGCGGCTAGCGGTTAAGTCAGCATCCCCGTCCATGTCTCGGTGAAGCCGGGGAACGTCTTGCCGACCGTGGCGGGGTTCTCCACCACGACGCCGGGCACCCGCAAGCCGAGCACCGCACCGGCCATCACCAGCCGGTGGTCGTCGTAGGTGTGGAACGTCCCGCCGTGCAGCGGTGCGGGGGTGATCCGCAGCCCGTCGTCCGTTTCGGACACCTCCGCGCCGAGGCCGGACAGCTCGGCGGCCAGCGCCGCCAGCCGGTCGGTCTCGTGCCCGCGCAGGTGCGCGACTCCCGAGATCCGCGACGGCCCGTCGGCGAAACACAGCAGCGCCGCCACCACCGGCGTCAGCTCGCCCACCTCGTGCAGGTCGAGGTCCTGCCCGGCGAACCCGCCCGCGCCGGTGACGACGAGGCCCTCGGCATCGAGCGACACCCGGGCGCCGAGCGCGGCGAGCAGACCCCGCAGCCAGTCGCCCGGCTGCGTCGTCCGCGACGGCCAGTCCCGCACCCGCACCGTCGCCCCGGTCAGTGCCGCCGCCGCCAGGAACGGCGCTGCGGTGGACAGGTCCGGCTCCACCGTCAGCTCGGCGCGGGACAGCGTCGCGGGCGGCACGTGGAACTCGGCGCCGTCGCGCTCCGGCGTCGCGCCGAACGTGCGCAGCAGGTCGAGCGTCATCGCCACGTGCGGCTCGCTCGGCGGCGCCCCGCCGATCAGCCGCACCGTGACACCCTTCTCGAACGCCGGACCCGCGAGCAGCAGCGCCGACAGGAACTGGCTCGACGCCGACGAGTCCAGCGTCACCGCCCCGCCGGGCAGGCCACCGCCGCCGCGCACCGTGAACGGCGGCGCGCCCCGGCCGCCGTCGTCGATGTCCGCGCCGAGGTCGCGCAGCGCGCCGAGCAGCGGCGCGATGGGACGCCTGCGGATCGCCTCGTCGCCGTCGAACCGCACCGTGCGAGAGCCGAGCGCCGCCAGCGGCGGGGTGAACCGCGCCACCGTGCCCGCGTTGCCCAGCTCGACCGCCACCTCGCCGGTGCCGTCGCACAGCGGCTCGACCACCACCCCGTCGGCCACCGGCCGCGACGACGACCCGAACGCGTCCAGCGCGGCCAGCATCAGCCGGGCGTCACGGGAGTCGAGCGGATGCCGCACCGTGGTCGGCCCGCCGGCGAGCGCCGCGAGCACGTACGCCCGGTTCGTGATGGACTTCGAACCGGGCACCCGCACGGTCGCGTCGAACCCGCCGGTCGCCGTGGGCGCCTGCCAGGTCATGCCTGCCACGGGGTGTCCTCCCTCGCGTCGGGTTTGTGCGTGTTAGCGTAAAGGCCCGTGGGACTTCAGCCTCGGACAGTCAAGCATGTGTTCGTCACGGGGGGTGTCGCCTCCTCGCTCGGCAAGGGGCTGACAGCCTCCAGCCTGGGTCAGCTGCTCACGTCTCGAGGCCTGCGGGTCACGATGCAGAAGCTGGACCCGTACCTCAACGTCGACCCCGGAACGATGAACCCGTTCCAGCACGGCGAGGTGTTCGTCACCGAGGACGGCGCCGAGACCGACCTCGACATCGGTCACTACGAGCGCTTCCTCGACCGCGACCTCACCGGCCACGCCAACGTGACCACCGGCCAGGTGTACTCAGAGGTCATCGCCAAGGAACGCCGCGGCGAGTACCTCGGCGACACGGTGCAGGTCATCCCGCACATCACCGACGAGATCAAGTCGCGGATCACCGCGCTGGCCGAGTCGGACGGCACCGGGTACCGGCCCGACGTGGTCATCACCGAGGTCGGCGGCACCGTCGGCGACATCGAGTCGCTGCCGTTCCTCGAAGCCTGCCGCCAGGTGCGCCACGACGTCGGCCGGGACAACTGCTTCTTCCTGCACGTCTCGCTCGTGCCCTACCTCGCCCCGTCCGGCGAGCTCAAGACCAAACCCACGCAGCACTCGGTCGCCGCATTGCGCAACATCGGTATCCAGCCCGACGCGCTGGTCTGCCGCGCCGACCGGGTGATCGGCGACGACCTCAAGCGCAAGATCGGCCTGATGTGCGACGTCGAGACCGAGGCCGTCATCGCCTGCCCGGACGCGCCGTCGATCTACGACATCCCGAAGGTGCTGCACCGCGAGGCGCTGGACGCCTACGTGGTGCGCAGGCTGGGGCTGCCGTTCCGTGACGTCGACTGGACGGTGTGGGGCGACCTGCTCGACCGGGTGCACAATCCGAAGGAGACGGTGCGGGTCGCGCTGGTCGGCAAGTACATCGACCTGCCGGACGCCTACCTGTCCGTCACCGAGGCGCTGCGCTCGGGCGGGTTCGCCCACCACGCCAAGGTGCAGATCACCTGGGTGCCCTCCGACGACCTCGCCACCCGCGAAGGCGCGGCGCACGCGCTGCAGGGCGTCGACGGCATCGTGGTGCCCGGCGGGTTCGGCATCCGCGGCATCGAAGGCAAGATCGGCGCCATCACCTACGCCAGGGAGCGCAAGATCCCGGTGCTCGGGCTGTGCCTCGGGTTGCAGTGCATGGTCATCGAGGTCGCCCGCAGCCTCGCCGGGATCACCGGCGCTGGCTCGATGGAGTTCGACGGCGACATCACCGCCCCCGTGATCACCACCATGCCCGACCAGAAGGACGTCGTCGCGGGGGACGCCGACATGGGCGGCACCATGCGGCTCGGCGCCTACCCGGCGGCGCTGCTCGACGGCACGCAGGTCGCCAAGGCGTACGGCACCACCGAGGTGTCCGAACGGCACCGGCACCGCTACGAGGTCAACAACCACTACCGCGAGCAGCTCAGCCAGGCGGGGCTCGTGTTCTCCGGCACCTCGCCGGACGGCAAGCTGGTCGAGTTCGTCGAGCTGCCCGAGGAGACCCACCCGTTCTTCGTCGGCACCCAGGCCCACCCCGAGCTGAAGAGCAGGCCGACCCGGCCGCACCCGCTGTTCGACGCGTTCGTGGCCGCCGCGGTGACCTACCGCAAGGCGGAACGGCTGCCGCTGCCGGAGCCGTCGTGACCGAACCGGGCACGCACGAGTTCGACGTCGTCGGCTCCGAGGACATCCACATTGGACGTGTCGTCGGGCTGCGGGTCGACGACATCGTGATGCCCGGTGGCGTGACGGGACGGCGGGAGGTCGTCGAGCATCTTGGCGCCGTCGCGATCATCGCGGTCGACGCCGAGCAGCGAATCACGCTGATCTCGCAGTACCGGCATCCGATTGGCAGGCGGCTGCTGGAGCTGCCCGCCGGGCTGCTCGACGTGCCGGGGGAGGACCCGCTGGCGACCGCGCGACGGGAGCTGGCCGAGGAGGCCGGGCTCAAGGCCGAGCGGTGGGACACGCTGGTCGACGTGGCCGCGTCGGCCGGGTTCACCGACGAGGTGGTGCGCGTCTACCTCGCCCGGGAGCTGACCGAAGTGGACCGGGAGATCGCGGGCGGCGACGAGGAGGCCGACATCGTGCTGCGGCGCATGCCGCTGGCCGACGCGGTACGCCGGACGCTGGCGGGGGAGCTGATCAACGGCGCGACGGTCTCCGGGGTGCTCGCCGCGCACGCGGTGCTGGCCGGCGCTGCCGAGGCGCGACCGGCCGACACGTCCTGGCGCGACCGGCCGACGGCGTTCGCGGCGCGCAAGCACGGCGGCTGAGCCCCTCAGCGGTTGGGAGATTCGCCTGTCGGTT
Organism: Actinophytocola sp.; assembly: GCA_009377395.1. GTDB lineage: Bacteria > Actinomycetota > Actinomycetes > Mycobacteriales > Pseudonocardiaceae > Haloechinothrix_A. The sequence goes on from WHUB01000068.1 coordinate 7,752, forward strand.
GATGGGGCCGCTCCGAGCGGAGCGAGTGGGTGGTCGCGGCGGCCGACGCGCCCCGGAACCTATTCGGCGCCGGCGCGCCATGTCAGAGCAACGACGGGGCGAAGGTCACAGAGCATGGGTTGTCACAGCGGTACGGTGTCCGCGTGGCACGCAGCGACCCGGCTCGGGTGGTCAGGGCCTACCTCGACCACCTCGTCGTCGAGCGCGCGACCGCGCGCAACACGCTCAGCAGCTACCAGCGGGACCTGCGGCGCTACCTCGCCCACCTCGACGCGGCCGGTCGTACCGGCTTCGCCGAGGTCACCGAGTCCGATGTGACCGGCTTCCTGCTCGCGCTCCGGGAAGGCAGCGACGACCATCCGCCGCTCGCGGCGTCCTCGGCGGCGCGGGCGCTGGTCGCGGTGCGCGGGCTGCACCGGTTCGCCGCGCGGGAGGGCATCGTCGACGACGACGTCGCCCGCGACGTCCGCCCGCCCTCCTCGGTCAAGCGGCTGCCCAAGGCGCTCGGCATCGACGAGGTCGCCCGGTTGCTCGACCTGCCGCCCACCGACGACGCGCGGGCGCTGCGCGACGCGGCGCTGCTCGAGGTGCTGTACTCGACCGGCGCCCGGATCTCCGAGGCGGTCGGGCTCGACGTGGACGACGTCGAGGCGACCGAGCGCACCGTGCTGCTCGACGGCAAGGGCGGCAAGCAGCGGCTGGTGCCGATCGGCCGCCCCGCCCTCGCGGCGCTGGACGCCTACCTGGTGCGCGCGCGGCCGACGCTGGCCCGCAAGGGCAAGGGCACGTCCGCGCTGTTCCTCAACGCCCGGGGCGGGCGGCTGTCGCGGCAGGGCGCGTGGCAGGTGCTCAAGGCCAACGCCGAGCGGGCCGGGCTGTCCGCGACGATCTCGCCGCACACGCTGCGCCACTCGTTCGCCACCCATCTGCTGGAAGGCGGCGCCGACGTCAGGGTGGTGCAGGAGCTGCTCGGTCACGCCTCGGTGACCACGACCCAGGTCTACACCCGGGTCACCGTCACCACGCTGCGGGAGGTGTACGCCACCGCGCATCCGCGCTCCCGGTAAATCAATCTGGGATCGTGCGGCGAGCCGCTTTGGCTCAGCTCGTTTCCGACCCATAGGCTGCCGCCTAGCAGGGAAAGCAAGGAGTCTTCTCGTCATGGCGACACCCCAGTCACTTCGGGCAGCGGAGGTATTCGGCCAAGCGCCCGCCACCGCCGCTGCGCCCGACGGCGCACCGGGAACCGGCTCGGCAGCGAGCGGGTCGCCGGCCCCGGCCGAGCCAGAGCAGCAGGCACCCCAGCAACTCGGCCCGACGGGAAGGCCGCTGCGAGATATCCCGGAACCGCCGGAGCTCGACCGGCACGGTCCGGCGCGCGTGCTGGCGATGTGCAACCAGAAGGGCGGCGTCGGCAAGACGACGTCGACCATCAACCTCGGGGCGTCACTGGCCGAGTACGGCCGCAAGGTGCTGCTGGTCGACTTCGACCCGCAGGGCGCGTTGTCGGTGGGCCTCGGCGTGCAGCCGCACGAGCTCGACCAGACCGTCTACAACTGCATCATGGAGTCCTCGGTGCAGGTCTCCGATGTGCTGCACAAGACGTCGATCGACGGCGTCGACCTGCTGCCGAGCAACATCGACCTGTCGGCGGCCGAGGTGCAGCTCGTCGCCGAGGTCGGCCGGGAGCACAGCCTGATGCGGGTGCTGCGCCCGCTGGTGTCCGAGTACGACTTCGTGCTCGTCGACTGCCAGCCCTCGCTGGGTCTGCTCACCGTCAACGCGCTCACCGCGGCCGACGGCGTGATCATTCCGCTTGAGTGCGAGTTCTTCAGCCTGCGCGGCGTCGCGCTGCTCATGGACACGATCGACAAGGTTCGTGAGCGGCTGAATCCGAGTCTGGACATCATCGGTATCCTCGCCACCATGTTCGACCCGCGCACACTGCATTCCAAGGAGGTCATCTCCCGGGTGGTGGAGGCCTTCGGTGACACCGTGTTCGACACCGTCATCAACCGCACGGTCCGTTTCCCCGAGACGACCGTCGCCGGTGAACCCATCACGACCTGGGCGCCCAAGTCCGGCGGCGCGAAGGCGTATCGCCAACTGGCCCGCGAGGTGATTCGCCGGTGACAAGACGGGTGTCTTTGCCCGGCGCCTCAGAACTCTTCTTCCGAACCACAGCAGCACCCGAGTTGAGCGGGTCGGAGCCATCTGGCGGCTCGACGGAGCAGGTCACACCCGCTCCGCGGGGTGACGAAGAAGGAGCCGCGACAGCCAGGCGCGGTGCGCCACGCAAGAAGCACGACTCGAAGATCACGGTGTACCTGTCGAGCGAGCAGCTGCTCGCGCTCGAGCAGGCGCGGCTCGCGCTGCGCGGCAGCCACGGCCTCGCGGTGGATCGAGGCAGGCTGGTGCGCGAGGCGGTCGCCGTCATGCTGGACGACTTCGATGCCAACGGCGAGGATTCGGTACTTGTGCGACGATTGCGCATCGAGGACGACGAGCTCGGCTAGCCACCCGAGCGCGAATCGAGCACACACATGACCGAAGCGGACGACGCGGTCGCCGTCGAGCAGCACAGCTCCAAGTTCCGGGTGCGGCTGGCCAACTTCGAGGGCCCGTTCGACCTGCTGCTGCAGCTGATCTCGCAGCACGAGCTCGACGTGACCGAGGTGGCGCTGCACCAGGTCACCGACGACTTCATCGCCCACACCAAGGCGCTCGGCCCGGAGTGGGACCTCGACGAGACCACCGAGTTCCTGGTGATCGCGTCCACGCTGCTCGACCTGAAGGCGGCGCGGCTGCTGCCGTCCGGCAACGTCGAGGACGAGGAGGACCTGGCGCTGCTCGAGGCGCGTGACCTGCTGTTCGCCCGGGTGCTCCAGTACCGGGCGTACAAGCAGGTCGCGACGCTGTTCGCGGAGCTCGAGGCCGGTGCGCTGCGGCGCTACCCCCGATCGGTGTCGTTGGAGGAGCGTTATCTGGGCCTGCTGCCGGAGGTGATGCTCGGCGTCGACCCGGACGAGCTGGCCGAGATCGCCGCGGTGGTGTTCCGGCCGAAGCCGCCGCCGACGGTGTCGCTCGACCACCTGCACGTGGGCAAGGTGTCGGTGCGCGAGCACGCCGCGCTGCTGCGGGTGCGGCTGGCCGAGCGCGGCACGGCCAGCTTCGCCGACCTGGTCTCGGACTGCGAGCACACGCTCGAGGTGGTCGCCCGGTTCCTGGCGCTGCTGGAGCTGTATCGGGAGGCGACGGTGGACTTCGAGCAGTTCGACCCGCTCGGTGAGCTGCGGGTGTCCTGGACCGGCGGGTCCGTCGACGACGCCACCGCGGCGGCCGAGCGCGACCGTGCGAACGGAGACGACGAGGAGGAGTACGGGTGAGCACCCCAGACGAGAACGGCGCCGCGCCCGAGGCGGAGGGCGAGCCGGCGGGCGCCGCGATCGACGTCACCGACGCGCTGCCCGACGTCGCCACCGACGAGCGGCTGACCGCCGCGCTGGAGGCGCTGCTGCTCGTCGTCGACTCCCCGGTGACCGAGGAGGCGCTGGCCTCGGCCGTCGAGCAGCCGGTCGACCGGGTCACCGAGGCGCTGCGCACCCTGGCCGAGGACCTGACCGACCGGGAGAGCGGCATCGACCTGCGCCGGGTCGGCGACGGCTGGCGGCTCTACACCCGCGACACCTTCGCGCCGTTCGTGGAGAAGCTGCTGCTCGACGGGCAGCGCTCCAAGCTCACCCGCGCCGCGCTGGAGACCCTCGCCGTCATCGCCTACCGGCAGCCGGTCACCCGCTCCCGCGTCGCCGCGGTGCGCGGCGTCAACGTCGACGGCGTGATCAGGACGTTGCTCGCCCGCGGCCTGATCGAGGAGGCGGGCACCGACGACGAGACCGGCGGCACGCTGTACCTCACCACCGAGCTGTTCCTGGAGCGGCTGGGGCTGTCCTCGCTGTCCGACCTGCCGCCGATCGGCCCGCTGCTGCCGGAGGTGGACTCCATCGATGACCTCTGAGCGGCTACAGAAGGTGCTCGCCAAGGCCGGCATCGCCTCCCGCCGCGCTGCCGAGGAGCTCATCGCGCAGGGCAGGGTCAGCGTCGACGGCCAGGTGGTGCGCGAGCTGGGCACGAAGGTCGACCCCGACACCGCCGTGATCCACGTGGACGGCGACCGGGTGATCGTGCGCGACGACCTGGTCCATCTCGCGCTGAACAAGCCGCGCGGCATGCACAGCACCATGACCGACGACCGGGGGAGGCCGTGCGTCGGTGACCTCGTCGCCGACCGCACCGAGCGGCTGTTCCACGTCGGCAGGCTCGACGCCGAGACCGAGGGGTTGCTGCTGCTGACCAACGACGGCGAGCTGGCGCATCGGCTGATGCATCCGTCCTACGAGGTGCTCAAGACCTACGTCGCCGAGGTCGACGGCGAGGTGGCGCGCGGGCTCGGCGCCCGGCTCACGGCGGGGGTCGAGTTGGCCGACGGCCCGGTACGGGCGGACCGGTTCCGCGTGGTCGACTCGCGCCCCGGTCGCAGCATGGTGGAGATCGTGCTGCACGAGGGCCGCAAGCACATCGTGCGCAGGCTGCTCGACGAGGTCGGGCACCCGGTGCGGCGGCTGGTGCGCACCGCGATCGGCGATGTCACCCTGGGCCAGCTCAAGCCGGGGTCGCTGCGCCCGCTGACCAGGAAGGAACTGGCCTCGCTGTACGCGGTCGTCGGGCTATGACGCGGGTTTGACGGCGGGGGAGGCCCGGACCGCCCGGGCGAGCGGCTCCACGACGCGGGCGGCGATCGGTCCCAGTGCGGCCATGATCAGCACGTAGGTGGTCGTCAGCGCGGCGAGCCTCGGCTCGACCGCACCGGCCGACACCGCCAGCCCCGCGATGATGATGGAGAACTCGCCGCGCGCGATGAGCGAGGCGCCCGCGCGGGCGCGGCCGAGCGGTCCGATGCCCTGGCGGCGGGCGGCCCACCAGCCGGTCGCCAGCTTGGTGATGGTGGTGACCACGGCGAGCGCCACCGCGTAGCCCAGCACCGGCGGGATGTCCGAGGGGTCGGTGTTGAGCCCGAACACCACGAAGAAGATCGCCGCGAACAGGTCTCGCAGCGGTTCGAGCACCCTGGTCGCGCTGTGCGCGGCCGGTCCGGCGATCGCGATGCCGAGCAGGAACGCGCCGACCGCCGCCGAGACCTGCATTGCCGCCGCGAGGCCCGCGACCAGCAGCGCCGAGCCGAGCAGCTTGAGCAGGAAGATCTCCCGGTCCTCGCTGAACAGCACCGCGGAGACGTAGCGGCCGAACCGCATCGCCACCACCAGCACCACCGTCACGACCAGCAGCGAGACGCCGACCGCGCGCAGTCCCGCCGCCAGGCTGACGCCGCCGAGCACCCCGGTCAGCGTCGGCAGGTAGGCGGCCATGACCAGGTCCTCGAACACCAGGATCGCCAGCACCACCGGCGTCTCCCGGTTACCGGTGCGGCCGAGGTCGTTGAGGACCTTGGCGATGATGCCGGACGACGAGATGTAGGTGATCCCGCCCAGCACCAGCGCGGCGGCCGGCCCCCAGCCGAGCAGCAGCGCGAGCACCGCTCCCGGGGTCGCGTTGAGCAGGATGTCGACCACGCCCGCCAGCCACGAGCGTCGCAGCCCGGTGAACAGCTCGGTCGGGGTGTACTCGAGCCCGAGCATCAGCAACAGCAGCACGACGCCGATCTCGGAGGCGATGTCGGTGAACCCCTGGATGCTGCCGAAGCCGAAGACACCGCCGCTGCCGAAGGCGAGGCCGCCGAGCAGGTACAGCGGAATCGGCGACAGTCCGGCCCGCTGAGCGAGCCTGCCGAGCACGCCGAGGCCGAAGAACACCGCGCCCAGTTCGATGAGGGACAGGGCTGCGTGGTCAGCTGTCACGGTCAGCCGTTCTTGAGGACTTTCTTCGCCGCGCCGAGGCCCTCCGAGGTCCCGACGGCGACGAGCAGGTCTCCCTCGGTGAACGTGAAGCCGGGATCCGGTGACGGGTGCAGCTGGCCCGCTCGCATCACCGCGACGACGGACACGCCGGTGCGGGTGCGCAGCTCGGTGTCGCCCAGGGTGCGGCCGTCGTAGGGTGAGCCCTCGAAGATCGGTAGCTGTTTGGTCTGGATTCCCGGCAGGTCCTTGTGTTCCTCGGTGAGCTGCGCGACGAGCTGCGGCGCGCCGAGCAGGTTGCCGAGCGTGGCGGACTCGTCGACGGTCAGCGGGATCGAGGCCACGCACGCGTCGGGATCATCGGTGCGGGAGATGATGAGCTCGATCGCCCCGTCCCGGTGGTTGATGACACCGACGCGCTGGCCGGAGCGCAGCGCGAAGTCCTTGCGCACGCCGATACCGGGCAGGGGTGTTACCTCTACGTTCACACACCCACCGTAGCCGAGGCGGGTGCGAGCCGCCGGAACGCTGGCCGCCGCGTCCGGTCGCCCGGGCGGCAGGCAGAATGACGGGGAGAAACAGGTCGGACAAGGAGTGATCGTTGGCTGCTGAACTGCGCGGTGTCGTCGCCATGGACGGGCCGGGAGGCACCGGGAAGACGACGGTGGCGCGCAGGCTCGCCAACCGGCTCGGCGCGGGTTACCTCGACACCGGCGCCATGTACCGGGCGATCACCCTCGCCGCGCTGCGCGCCGGGGCCGACGTGGCCGCCGCCGACGCGGTGACCACCGTGGCCAAGGCAGCCGACGTCGAGGTCGGCACCGATCCGGACGCGCCGGTCGCGCTGCTCGACGGCGACGACGTCGGCGCCGAGATCCGGGGCGACGTGGTGACCTCGGCGGTCTCGGCGGTCGCGGCGGTGCCCGCGGTGCGCGAGCTGCTCGTCGGGCAGCAGCGGGACATCATCGACCGGGTGCTCGCCGAGGTCGGCGGCATCGTCGTCGAGGGCCGTGACATCGGCACCGTCGTCGCGCCGGACGCGCGGCTGAAGATCTTTCTCACCGCCTCGGCCGAGGTGCGGGCCGCGCGCAGGCTGGCGCAGGACTCGGCGGCGGGCCGGGAGTCGAACCACGGGGACGTGCTGCGCTCGGTCGACCGCAGGGACCGGCTCGACTCGACCCGGGCCGCCGACCCGATGCGTCCCGCCGCCGACGCGGTCGAGTTCGACACCACCGATGTCGGCGTCGACGACGTCGTCGCGTCGCTGTGCGAGCTGGCCGAGCAGCGCGGCATCCTGGCCGGGCGGGGAGCCACGCCGTGAGCGAGCTGCCTGCGGGCGCGAGCGGCAGGCTGCACGACCTCGCGCGCGGGATCGCGCGGTGGACGTTCCGGCCCGCGTTCGACATCACGGTGCATGGGCGGGAGCGGGTGCCGCGCACCGGGCCGGTCGTGCTCGTCGCCAACCACATGTCGATGGTCGAGCCGCAGCTGTTGTTCGGATTATTGCCGCGCCGCTCGGTGTTCCTGGTCAAGAAGGAGATGTTCCACGGGCCGATCGGCAAGGGTCTCGAGCTGATCGGGCAGCTGCCGGTGCAGCGGGGCGAGCCGGATCGGACGCCGCTGCTGCATGCGGTGCGGCTGCTGCGCGCCGGCGGGCTGGTCGCGATCTTCCCGGAGGGCAGGCGCGGGCAGGGTGACGTCAGCAGCGCCGAGCAGGGTGCGGCGTGGCTGGTGCGGTCGTCCGGCGCGGTGGTGCAGCCGGTCGCGGTGCGGGGAGCCCGGCGTCCCGACGGGGCGCGCAGGCGGTTCCGCCCCGCCGTGGACGTCCGCTTCGGCGAGCCGTTCGCGCTGGACGTGCCCCGGGGCAGGGCGGGACTGGTCGAGGCGACCGAGCGGCTGCGGCTGCGACTGGCGGACACGGTGGCCGAGCTGGACGCCTGGCGCGAGGCCAACGGCAGGACAGAACGAACGAGGGATGTGCGGCAATGACCGATGCGGATGGCACCTGGTCGGACGAGTCGGAGTTCGCGGTGCTCGACGACGCCATCGCGGCCGCCGACGAGGAGCAGGCTGCCGAGGTGCAGCCGGTGGTCGCCGTCGTCGGCAGGCCGAACGTGGGCAAGTCGACGCTGGTGAACCGGATCCTCGGCAGGCGCGAAGCGGTCGTGCAGGACACGCCCGGCGTCACCCGCGACCGGGTCGCCTACGACGCGAACTGGGCCGGCAGGCGGTTCACGCTGGTCGACACCGGCGGCTGGGAGCCGAAGACGAGCGGGCTGCAGGCCGCCGTCGCCGCACAGGCCGAGCTGGCGATGTCGACCGCGGACGCCGTGCTGCTCGTGGTGGACGCCACCGTCGGGGCGACCGAGGCCGAGCAGGCGGTGGCACAGGTGTTGCGGCGCTCCAAGCGGCCGGTGCTCGTCGCGGCGAACAAGGTCGACGACGAACGCCTGCTCGCCGACGTCGCGCAGCTGTGGTCGCTCGGGCTCGGCGAGCCGTACCCGGTCAGCGCGCTGCACGGGCGCGCCTCGGGTGACCTGCTCGACGCGATGGTGGCCGCGCTGCCGGCCGCGCCTGCTGAGGCGGACCGGGCTAGCGGGCCGCGCCGGGTGGCACTGGTCGGCAAGCCGAACGTGGGCAAGTCGAGCCTGCTGAACAAGCTCACCGGCGAGGACCGCTCCGTGGTGCACCACGTGCCGGGCACCACCGTCGATCCGGTCGACTCGCTGGTGGAACTGGACGGCGAGGCGTGGCGCTTCGTCGACACCGCAGGTCTGCGCAAGCGCGTGACCACCGCGAAGGGCACCGAGTACTACGCCTCGCTGCGCACCAAGTCCGCGATCGACGCCGCCGAGGTGGTGATCGTGCTGCTCGACGCGAGCGAGCCGATCGCGGAGCAGGACCTGCGGGTGCTGACCATGGTGGTCGAGTCGGGCCGGTCCTGCGTGCTGGCGCTGAACAAGTGGGACCTGGTCGACGAGGAGCGGCGCTACCAGCTCGAACGGGAGCTGGACCGGGGACTGTCGCGGATCAGGTGGGCGCAGCGGGTGAACGTGTCCGCGCTGACCGGCCGGGCGGTGCGCAAGCTGGCGCCCGCGATGCGCACCGCGCTGACGTCGTGGGACACCCGGGTGCCGACCGGGCGGCTCAACGGCTGGCTGTCGGATCTGATCGCGGCGACGCCGCCGCCGGTGCGGGGCGGGAAGCAGCCGAAGGTGCTGTTCGCGACGCAGGCCAGCATCCGGCCACCGACGTTCGTGCTGTTCTCGACGGGCTTCTTGGAGGCGGGCTACCGGCGGTTCATCGAGCGGAAGCTGCGGGAGGAGTTCGGCTTCGAGGGCAGCCCGGTCCGCATCAACGTCCGAGTCCGAGAGAAGAAGCCCCGCAAGCGCTAGCCGCGAACGCACAACACAAGGTCGTGAGCAGGACACGACGCGGGTGGCGTCGTGTCCTGCTCACGCCGTCGTGTCCTGCGCCGAGGACTGTGAGGGACGCCGTGTTCTACATTCGCGCGGGGTCAGGCGGCTCGGCCGGGGACTCCGGCGGTGCCGAGGACGGCGCGGCCGAGCGGCGTGATCTGGGCGGCGACGCGCTCGCCCGGTTTGCCGGACACGGTGGACTCGATCCAGCCGAGCCGGGCCAGCCGGTGCACAGTGGACTGGTCGCAGCAGGAGAGCCCGTCGATGAACAGATCGGGCTCGCTGCTGCACGTGATCTCGGCCTGGCCGAGCGCAACGGCTCGCAGGGTGGCCCGCTCCCTGTAGTTGAGTTCTTCCTGTCCGACCGACACGACGCGTGCCCCTCTCTCGCACTAGGCACGTCGCCCCGCGGCGTGCCGTCGTTACGGGAGAGACCGTGTCAGAGCGGGCTATGACACCGATCACGCTTCGCCGATGCTCAAACGAGATCTCGCGGCACGGTGCGGTCCCAGTTGTAGGAGGCGATCCGGGTGTCGCCCTCGTAGGCGTCCAGCTCGGCGCGCAGGTGGAAGTGGTTCGCCGACGACGTCAGCACGGTGCGGGTCTCGGTGGTCACCTTCCAGTCGCCGCGCTCGAAGCCCATCACCCAGTCGGTCTCGCCGGACACCGAGCCGAAGTCGTCGCCGACCCAGCCGTAGCGCTCGAACGCCCGCCGGGTCACCGTCAGGTCGATGTCGTCGAACCGGACCGCACCCAGATCCTTGACGACCTCGAGCGCGGAACGATAGTCGACCAGATCCCGGGTGACGGTCCAGCGCTCCTCGCCGGGTACCACCGGTGTCACCTGGATCGGCTCGGCGCCTTCCGGCTCGTCGAACGGCTGCAGCGTCACCTCGTCGGCCTCGCTCACCGGCCGGACCGGCAGCAGCACCCGGCTGGAACCGCCGAACACCGACAGCCGCACCGGTTTCGGCGGCGGCCAGGCCAGCGGCCAGTACGACGTCGACACCGCGACCCGCAGCCGATGGCCGGGCGGCAGCGCCTGCGCCATCGCGTTGAGGTGCACGCTGACCTGGTAGCGCTCGCCCGGCACCAGCGGCTCCGGGTCGGCGTGGTCGTTGCGGTGGGTCAGGTTGAGCAGGCCGTAGCTGATCCGCGTCGCCCTGCCGTCCGGCGCGATGTCGGACAGCCGCACCGCCACCATCGCCACCGGCTGGGTGGCGGCGATGTCCAGCTCGACCACCGGGGAGCCGAGTAGCTCGCAGCGCTCGGTGAACTCGTCGGTGTCGAAGATCAGCGAGCCGCCGTCCTCCTCCCGCTGGTCGTAGGGCAGATCTGGCGGCGCGTTGTAGGAGCACCACTTGCCCGCGTACTGCCCGACCGACAGCGGCGACTGAATGGTCATCTCCTCGGTCTCGACCGTCTCGCCGGCCTGCGCGATCCGGTTGCGGTGCAGCTGCCGCGCCTCGGTGTGAATGTGCGGCAGCGGCCAGCTCGTCTCGCCAACCCACCGGCCGGGCCGCCGTTCGTAGGCGGTGAACGGCGGCACCGTCTCCTGCATCCAGATCCGCAGCATCGGCTCGTCCATGACGCCGGTGTCGACGTCCTTGAGCCAGTGGTCCCACCAGCGCACCAGCTCCTGCAGGAACCCGATCGCGGGGCCGGGCTCGCCCAGGTGCGGGTACTTGTGTGACCACGGACCGACCAGGCCCTTGCGCGGCACGGTCAGGTTCGCCAGCAGCCGGAACACCGCGTTGGTGTAGCCGTCCGCCCAGCCGCTGACGGCCATCACCGGGCACTGCACGGCCTTGAAGTCCTCGCAGATCGAGCCGTGCCGCCAGTAGTCGTCGCGGCGCTGGTGGATCAGCCACTCCTCCAGCCACAGCCCGCTGCGGGCGAGCCGCTTGAGCCACATGTCGCGCCACCGGTCGCCCACAATGGTCGGGTCGGGCGGGCAGGAGTTGTAGGCGAACATGGTCGACGCCCAGGAGAGGTTGTCCGAAAGCAGACAACCGCCCATATAGTGGACGTCGTCAGCATAGCGGTCGTCGGTCGAGCTGACCGTGACGATGGCGTCCAGGCCCGCCGGACGCCGCGCCGCGACCTGCAGCGCGTTGAACCCGCCCCAGGAGATGCCCATCATGCCGGTCCGGCCGGTGCACCACGGTTGCTTGGCCAGCCACGCGAGCACGTCCTCGGCGTCGGCAAGCTCCTCCTCGAGGTACTCGTCGGTGAGCACTCCCTCGGAGTCACCGCTGCCGCGCAGGTCGACGCGCACGCAGGCGTAGCCGTGCCCGGCGAGATAGGGGTGATGGATGGAGTCGCGGCGCGCGGTGAGATCGCGCTGCCGGTACGGGATGATCTCCAGAATCGCGGGCACGGGGGACACCTCGGAGGACGCGGGCCGCCAGATCCGGGCGGCGAGCCGGGTGCCGTCGGACATCGGCACCCAGACGTGCTCCTCCTCGCGGACAGCGTGCGGCAGTTGTGTCACCGTCCGCATGGACCAACTCCTCGGCGCGGGCGATCAAGACAGACTGGGTGCGTCATACCTCGGTCGCGGGGCTGCCAAACACGATCTAGTCTACGTCTTCGATCTCGAACAGCAGTGCGGACGTGACCTGCTCGAACTTCGCGAGCAGTTCGTGCTCGTCCGCCGCTCCCATGTAGACACTGGCGAGCTGGTAGCTGTAGCTGTCCTGCCGGTGCAGCTCGGAGAGCCGGTCGCCCTCCTGGACGGTCAGCTCGATGGTGGTGCCCGGCACGATGTGCTGGATCGCCGCCAGCTCCTCCGGCGTCGGCACCTGCCGCACGACGCCGTCGTCGAAGCGTCGCACGAACCACTTCGCCGCTGCGCCGTAACGCCCCTCGCGGTGCGGGAACGCCGGGTCACGGCCGAGTGCGAGCCGCAGCATGGCCTCGTGGTTGGCCATGCCGTCGACGTCGGCGAACAGCTCGGCGTGCGACTGCGAGTGGCGTGTGTTGATCTCGAGCAGGTTGATCGCGTCGGTGCCGGGATCCCAGAAGTACTCGATGTTGAACGTCATGCGTTCCAGCCCGATCGCGGTGACGACCTTGCGGGAGATCTCGGAGACCCGTTCGATGACCGGTTCCGGCAGGGTCGACGGGTACTGGTAGCGCAGGAAGCTGGGGCTGTTCTCGTAGTTGATCGAGTCGACGACGCCGTAGACGACGACCTCGCCCTGGTAGCGGTAGCCCTCGACGGTGAGCTGCCTGCCCATGATCGCCTCCTCGGCCAGGCAGGTGCGACCGCCGGCCGCCTCGATCTCCGGCGGGAGCTCGACGTGTTCGAGCAGCGCCTCGAACGGCTTGCCCACCCAGCCGATGCCTTCGTTGATCTTGGCGAGTGCGTCGCGGAAGGTGTCGAGGTCGTTGACGCCGAATGCCAGTTCGGAGGCGAACGACTTGACCGGCTTGACCCACAGCGGAAACCGCACGTTCTCCGGTGGTTCGGTGTCCGTGGCGGGATCGACGAGGCCGAACTGCGGGATCTCGTCGATCACCTGCCGCTGCACGAGGCGGCTCCAGTACTTGTGCTCGCACATGACCACCTCCTCGATGCTGGCGGTCGGCAGGCCGTAGCGGCGGCGCAGCAGCGGCAGCATCGTGCTGACCGGGAAGTCCCAGAAGCCGATGATCGCGTCGATGCTGCCGTCGAAGGCGTCGAGCTGGCGCTGCGCCTCGGTGAGCACGTCGCGGAAGACGATCCGCTCGCCCCAGATCTCCTCGAAGGTCAGCAGCGGGTGGAAGTGGCAGCCTGCGGCGGACGGCATGGCGTCGAGGATGCGCTGGTTGTGTTCGTCGTGGCCGAGCACGAACACGTTGGCTGGCATGGCCGCTCCCTTCCCCGGTCGAGATGGTCGCCGCTGGGTTTCCCAGCGTGACAGCAGGGATCGCGGGCCGCCAGTCGTCGGTCAGCGCATGGTGAGTGCGGCCAGGCGAGCGTGGATGAGCTCGGTCGCCTCGGTGACGATCCGGTCGACCAGCTCGGCGACCGTGGGGATGTCGTGGATCAGGCCCTGCACCATGCCGGAGCTCCAGATGCCGGCGTCGAGATCGCCGTCCTCGAATACTGTGCGGCCGCGCGTGCCCGCGACCAGCTCGCGCACGTCCTCGAACTCACCGCCGCCGTCGAGGATCTCGACGACCTTGCGGCTGACCTCGTTGCTGGCGACGCGGGCGGTGTTGCGCAGCGGGCGGAAGATCAGCTCGGTGTCGCGTTCGGTCGCTGCGACCATCTGTTCTTTGACACGGTGGTGCACCGGTGCTTCGCGGGTGCAGAGGAAGCGGGTGCCCATGTTGATGCCGTCCGCGCCCAGTGCGAGGGCGGCGACGAGACCGCGGGCGTCGGCGAAGCCGCCGGAGGCGAGCATCGGGATGGTGATCTTGTCGGCGGCGGCCGGGATGAGCACGAGGCCGGGGATGTCGTCCTCGCCGGGGTGACCGGCGCACTCGAAGCCGTCGATGCTGACGGCATCGACGCCGATGGACTGCGCCTTCACGGCGTGCCGGACGCTGGTGCACTTGTGCACGACCTTGATCCCGGCGGCCTGGAACGAGGGGAGGTGCTCGGCCGGGTTGAAGCCGGCGGTCTCGACGATGGTGACGCCGGACTCGACGATCGCCTGCCGGTATTCGTCGTACGGTGGTGGGTTGATCGACGGCAGGATGGTCAGGTTGACGCCGAACGGCTTGTCGGTCAGCTCGCGGGTGCGGGCGATCTCCTTGGCCAGCTCCTCCGGTGTCGGCTGGGTGAGCGCGGTGAGGAAGCCGAGCGCGCCCGCGTTGGCGACGGCGGCGACCAGCTCGGCGCGGCCGACCCACTGCATCCCGCCCTGCGCGATGGGATGGTCGACGCCGAACAGTTCGGTGAACCTGGTGGACAGCATCCGCCGTTCCTTTCGCTGGGTTGTGGGGTGGAAACCACGATCGCGGCTTTGTTGTCAGGTTGTCAATACGCCTGACATGGCTCGGGCCCACCGGCACCGGGTTGCGGTGCCAGCGGGCCCTAGTCTTGGGGCGGCCTGCTCAGGCCGCGGATCGGTGGGCGAGCTCCTGGCTGAGCGCGGCGCGGCCGCTGTCGGTGAGGACGGCGCGCACGCGCTCGCCGGGAACGCCGTGCTGGGCGGGAGCGACGAAGTCGAGATGCGCGAGTCGTCGCGCGGTGAACTGGTCGCAGCAGGCGAGGCCGTCGATGAACAGGTCGGGCTCGCAGCTACAGGTGATCTCCGCTGTGCCCAGCGCTATCGCCTGAAGTGCGGCTCTTTCCCTGTTGTTCAGCTCGACGGTTCGGGAATCCATGACGTTGCCTCCTAGCGACGTGCTCCCGAGCATGAGGCATACAACGGGTGAAGTCTTCTGCTCTGTGACCAAGGTTTCACTGTGCCCTTGGTCTCATCGGACAAACCTTGTGCGGTGGGCACCCTGCTGCGCGGCTGCCGACATCGGCGCGCTAGGGTGTGGTTCATCGCCTTCGAGCGAAGGTGGGCCGGGCTGTGGCGCAGTTTGGTAGCGCACTTGACTGGG
>WHUB01000069.1:0-2403 GCA_009377395.1 Actinophytocola sp.
TGCCAAAATGAGGAGTTGCCGTGGCGACCCGCACGACGATCGGAGTCACCCACTACCATGTGCAGAAGCAGCGGCGGGCGAAGTTCCTCGATGAGTGGCGCAAGAACCGTCGCACCATCGTGCGGGCATCGGACGTCCGGTTGCACGACACGCCCCGAGGCATGCGATCCGGGGTGTACGTCGGCGCGGATGGCGATCGGCCCACCCGCACGAGATCGAACCTGGCGGCGTGACCACAACGCACCGGCACTCGTGGGACGCCATGGTGTTCGTGGTCGCTGGCTGGGGTTGGACGGAGATCGACGGCGCACGGGTGGAATGGGGGCCGGGCGACTCGCTCCACCTGCCTGCCTGGGCGTGGCACCGCTCCGGCAACGACGGCGGCGAGACCACCCGCTACCTCACCTTCTCCAGCGAGCCGCTACTGCACACCATGGGCATGGCGATCCTGGAGGACGCGGGCACGACCGACGTCGCCGACCTGCCGCAGCGCCCGGCCTACACCGAACACCTCGACGGGGACGACCCGTACGCGCGACGGGTGCGCAGGCTCAGCAGGGAACAGCAGGCGCGGCGCGGCGGCAGGCTGCACACCAGCTGGGACGACCTCGAGCTGCGGAACACGCCACGCGGCACCCGCACCACGTTCCTGCTCGACCGCGCCATCGGGTACCAGGCCTCCGGCATCACGATGGCGATGTTCGAGATCGCGCCGGGCAGGGGCCAGTCGATGCATCGCCACCCCGGCGAGGCATGGCTGTACGTGGTCGAGGGGTCGGGCCACAGCTACCTCGGCACCGAGCCGGAGGGCGGCGAGATGCACCCGTGGCAGAAGGGCGACATCATCGTCGTTGACCATTTCCTGTGGCACCAGCATCTCAACACCGATCCCGGCCGCACCGCGAAGGTCGTCCGCATCCACATGTTCGACACGCTGCTGGAGACGATGCGCGCACTGTGCGACCCGCTGGTGCTGTTCGAGGAGCCGCCAGACCACATCAGGGACGCGCAGGCGCGCGACCCGTCCACTGTCGACTGGCCGGAACTGACCCGGCCCACATGGCCGTGACCGCCGCGGCCCTGCCGCCCGGGGTCATCGGGGTGCACGCGCTGCCCGCCGACCACCACGACGGCCCGTGGGACTCGATGGTGGTGCCCGATGGGACGAAGGAACGGCTGCTGAGCCAGGCGTTGCTCGTGCTCAGGCACGGGCACCGACTCACCGCGCTCTCCGCGGCGCCGCACGGCCTGATCGTGCTCGCCGGGCCGCCGGGAACGGGCAAGTCGACGCTGGCGCAAGGGCTTGCGCAGGCCGCGGCGCTCGCGCTCGCGCCACATGGGGCGACCACGTTCGTGGAGATCGACCCGCACGCCTTCCCCAGCGACATGCTCGGCGAGAGCCAGCGCGCCGTCGCCCGGTTGTTCACCGAGGTGCTGCCGGAGATCGCCGCCCGCCGCCCGCACACCATCGTGCTGGTGGACGAACTCGAAGCACTCGCGGTGCGGCGGAGCACCGCGTCGTTCGAGACCAATCCGGTCGACGTGCATCGCGCGACCGACGCCGTTCTCATGGGACTCGACTCGCTCCGGGCGCGGTGCCCGCACGTGGTTCTCGTCGCCACAACCAACTTCATCGCCGCCGTCGACGAGGCGGTGCTCTCAAGGGCGGACCTCGTGCTGCACACCGAACTACCCGACGAGACGACGATCGCGGCGATCCTGCGCTCCAGCCTTGCCGGACTGGCGGACAACTGGCCGGAGCTTCGCCCGCTCGCCGAGGACACCGCATTGCACGCCAAGGTGGCGGGCCGCTGCGTCGGCTTCGACGGCAGGCGGGTGCGCAAGCTGGTCCTCGCCGCCATGGCGAGCCGCACTGAAGTCGCGCTGCGGCCGCCACTGCTGTGCGCCGACGACCTGATCGCGGCGGCCGACGCGGAACAGGCGGACCTGCCATGACATCCGACGTCGAGCGGCTCGACCCGGCGCGGACCGCGCTGATCGTGTTCGACCTGCTCGAGTGCTACCGGCCTGCCGCGGAACGGGCAGGCGTGATCGAGCAGGTACGCAGGCTGGTCGACGCATGCCGGGCACGCGGCGTCGCGGTGGCGTGGGCGCGGGCGGATCACCGGGCCGACGGCCTCGACTTCGCCCGCACCCTCACTGACACCGACAGCGACCACCGGCCATGGGGGCCGGACAACCCGCCGCCGACGAAGCCGCCGTACGGATCCGGCTCGCCGATGTACCGCACGCTGGCCGAGCTCGGCCAGCACGGCGAGGACTACGACATCCCGAAACACCGCTGGTCGGCGTTCCACGGCACCCATCTCGACACCTCGCTGCGAGCGCGCGACATCGACAGTGTCCTGCTCGTCGGCGGCTCGACACACGTCGGCGTCGCGT